>NZ_JBCEWQ010000011.1:0-111434 GCF_038448545.1 Streptomyces sp. CLV115 | reverse complement strand
TTGATTGGTTAAGGCTCCCAGTAGACGACTGGGTTGATAGGCCAGATGTGGAAGCCCGGTAACGGGTGGAGCTGACTGGTACTAATAGGCCGAGGGCTTGTCCTCAGTTGCTCGCGTCCACTGTGTTGTTCCCGGGTTGCGAACAGTTATCGCACCGGTTGAACAGCTTCACTACTTAATTGAAAAGTGTGCTTGTTCGCTAGAACCCGATAGGGTTTCGGTGGTCATTGCGTTAGGGAAACGCCCGGTTACATTCCGAACCCGGAAGCTAAGCCTTTCAGCGCCGATGGTACTGCAGGGGGGACCCTGTGGGAGAGTAGGACGCCGCCGAACAATCTTTCAAGGACCCTTGGTCCCAGCGTTCACGCTGGGACCAAGGGTCCTTTTGTTTTTGCCGAAGCGCGTCGGATGTCCGGCTGCGCCAGAATGTCTTGTAGTACCTGATGACAGGAGTCACGCCGATGTCCACCAACTCTCCCGACGATCGTTCGGAGCGCGAGCCGCGTCGCCGGGACGGTGGTGACCGAGGCGGCTTCAGCGGCCGTCGGGACGACCGCGACCGGGATCGTGGACCGCGTCGTGACAACGACCGCGGTGGCTACCGGCGTGACGACAGCCGGCCCACCGGCGGAAGCGGTGGCGGTGGCTTCCGCCGCGACGACCGTGACCGTGATCGGGGACCTCGCCGCGACGACAATCGCGGTGGTGGTTCCGGTGGTGGGTTCCGTCGCGATGACAGCCGTGGTGGTGGGTCTGGCGGTGGGTTCCGTCGGGACGACAGCCGCGGTGGTGGTTCCGGTGGTGGGTTCCGTCGCGATGACCGTGATCGGGATCGTGGGCCGCGTCGGGACGATGACCGTGGTGGGTTCCGTGGGCCGCGTCGTGATGACGACCGTGGTGGGCGTCCTTCGGGTGGTTTCGAGCGTCGGGACGACCGGCCGCGTGGTCCCCGTCGGGATGACGACAGCCGTGGCGGCGGCTACCGCCGCGACGACAACCGTGGTGGCGGCTCCGGTGGTGGGTTCCGTCGCGACGACAGCCGCGGTGGTGGGTCTGGCGGTGGGTTCCGTCGCGATGACCGTGATCGGGATCGTGGGCCGCGTCGGGACGATGACCGTGGTGGGTTCCGTGGGCCGCGTCGTGATGATGACCGTGGTGGGCGTCCTTCGGGTGGTTTCGAGCGTCGGGACGACCGGCCGCGTGGTCCCCGTCGGGATGACGACAGCCGTGGCGGCGGCTACCGCCGCGACGACAACCGTGGTGGCGGCTCCGGTGGTGGGTTCCGTCGCGACGACAGCCGCGGTGGTGGTTCCGGTGGTGGGTTCCGTCGGGATGACAGCCGTGGTGGTGGGTCTGGCGGTGGGTTCCGTCGGGATGACGGCCGTGGTGGTGGTTCCGGTGGTGGGTTCCGTCGCGATGACCGTGATCGGGATCGTGGGCCGCGTCGGGATGACGAGCGTGGTGGGTTCCGTGGGCCGCGTCGTGATGATGACCGTGGTGGGCGTCCTTCGGGTGGTTTCGAGCGTCGGGACGACCGGCCGCGTGGTCCCCGTCGGGATGACGACAGCCGTGGCGGCGGCTACCGCCGCGACGACAACCGCGGTGGTGGTTCCGGTGGTGGGTTCCGTCGCGACGACAGCCGCGGTGGGGGATATCGCGGGCAGCGGGACGATCGTGGGGGCCGGGGTGGTTACCGCGGGCGCGACGACCGTGGTGGGTACGAGCGTCGGGACGACCGGGACCGTGAGCCGATCAAGCGACTTCCGATTCCCGAGGACGTCACCGGTGACGAGATCGACAAGGACGTGCGGCAGGAGCTGATGAGCCTGCCGAAGACCCTGGCCGAGGACGTCTCGCGCAACCTCGTCATGGTGGCCCGGCTGATCGACGAGGACCCGGAGCAGGCGTACGCGTATTCGCGGATCGCTCTCCGGCTGGCCTCGCGGGTGGCCGCGGTGCGTGAGGCGGCCGGGTTCGCCGCGTACGCCACGCAGAAGTACTCGGAGGCGCTGGCGGAGTTCCGGGCCGCCAAGCGGATGACTGGGTCCGTGGAGCTGTGGCCCGTCATGGCCGACTGCGAGCGCGGACTCGGACGGCCCGAGCGGGCGATGGCCATGGCCGGCGAGCCCGAGGTGCAGAAGCTCGACAAGGCCGGACAGGTCGAGATGCGGCTGGTGGCTGCCGGGGCCCGCAGGGACATGGGACAGCTCGACGCGGCCATCGTCACGCTGCAGAGCTCCGAGCTCGCCTCGAACGCCGTGCACCCGTGGACGGCCCGGCTGCGCTACGCGTACGCCGACGCGCTGCTGGCGGCCGGGCGCGAGGACGAGGCGCGTGAGTGGTTCGGGAAGGCCCTGGAGGCGGACAAGGACGGCTCCACCGACGCGTCCGACCGGCTCGCCGAGATGGACGGCGTCGAGTTCGTCGATGCCCTCGACGAGGATGAGGACGAGGACCCGGCCGCGATCGGCACCGACGCGGCTTCCGGGTCCGCTGCCACCGCGAAGGACGACGACAGCGACGACAGTGACGAGAACCGTCCGTCGGAGGCGTAAGGCATGAGAAAGGGCGGCACCCCGGGAGGGGTGCCGCCCTTTTCTGTTGCTGCGGGTCAGTCGAGGTCGAGGCTCCGCAGGACCAGACCGGTGGCCGGCTTGGGGCCGAAGGAGGTCGACTTGCGGGGCATGGTGACTCCCTGCCGGGCGAGGTCCCGGACGACCTCCTCGCGTACCGGATGCATCAGGACCGCCGTCGCGCCGTGACGTTCGGCCTGTTCCACGGCGGCTGCGGTGTCGTGGATGTACGCGATGTGCTCCGGGGCGTCGGGAATCCGCCAGATGTGGTCGAGCAGGGCCGAGTGCAGAACCGTCGCGTCGAGGCTCCGCCAGGCGGCCGGACGGTCGGCGCGAATCGTGCGGGACAGCAGACCGGGGTCGGGACGGTCGACGAGATGGAACCCGCCGTCGCCCGCGAGCAGGAACGCGTTGCCTTCGGCGGCCGCCTCGGCGAGCGCGTCCAGGGCCCGGGGGAGCGGCACGTCCAGGTCGCGGACGCGGAACCGGCCGTCCAGGGCCGCGAGGGCGTCGGCGACCGGGAGGCGGTGCAGCAGCCGGTGTATTGCCCGGACCCGGAGCGGGTAGCGGGCCGTGTCGACGAGGAGGACCAGGCCGAAGTCCCAGGGGCCGGGGGCGGTGTGCTCCTGCTGGAGGCGCAGATAGGTGGCCCAGCGGTGGTGGCCGTCGGCGATCAGAGCCTGGTGGCGGGCGAGATCGGTCTCGATCTCGGCCCGGTCGGCCGGGTCGGTGACCGCCCAGAGCCGGTGGTGGTAGCCGTCCTCGGTCGTGGTGGCGAGCAGCGGCGGGCGGTCCGTGGTCCGCTCGATGACGGCGGTCGCTCCCGGACCGTCCTCGTCGCTGCGGTAGGTGAGCAGCAGTGGTTCGAGGTGGGCGGCGGTGGTGCGCATCAGATCGGCCCGGTCCTCGACGACATGGGCCATCACGTCCTCGTGCGGCAGCACGATGCCGTCGGCGGGCGCGGACAGCGCCAGCGCCCCGACCACGCCGCGTTGCAGTATCTCGGCGTTGCGCTGCTCGTAGACGTACAGCGCGGGCTCGCTGTCCGGTGCGAGGACGCCCTCGGCCAGCCAGTGCTTCAGGGTCTGTGCCGCCTGCTGGTGGCGGGCCGCGGCCGTGTCCGCCTGCGGCAGGATCAGCCGGACGATGTTGTACGGGTCCGCCGACTCCAGGTGGTGCAGACCATCGGGGCGCACGACGACGTCGTACGGCGGTGAGGTCACCGCGGCGAGACTGCCGACCCGCTCGGGAACGTACCGCAGCCCTCGGAACGGAATCAGACGCAGTCCCTGGCCGGCCGGACCTGATGTGTTCATTTCTGCATCGTATGTGTGCGGACGGGATGAGCGATGATCGGAACGAAAAGCATGGGACGAGGAGCGCAAAGAATGAGTCAGGCGAGCAGGACCAGGCCCAGCGGCAGCAGCACCGCTTTGAACGAGGCGTACGACACGGCGCTGCTCGATCTCGACGGCGTGGTGTACGCGGGCGGTCACGCGATCGTGCACGCCGTCGACTCGCTGCGGGTGGCGCGGGACGGCGGGATGCACCTGGCGTACGTGACCAACAACGCCCTGCGGACGCCGGCCGCGGTGGCCGCCCACCTGACCGAACTCGGCGTACCCGCGGAGCCCGCCGATGTGATCACCTCGGCGCAGGCGGTGGCCCGGTTGATGGCCGATCAGCTGCCCGCCGGGTCGCGGGTGCTGGTGGTGGGCGGTGAGGGGCTGCGGGTCGCGCTGCGGGAGCGCGGCCTGGTGCCGGTGGAGTCGGCGGACGACGAGCCGGTCGCGGTGGCGCAGGGGTACGGCGGGCCCGACATGGCCTGGGGGCGGTTCGCCGAGGCCGCGTACGCGATCGCGCGCGGGGTGCCGTGGTTCGCTTCCAACACGGACCTGACGATCCCGAGCGCCCGGGGTATCGCACCGGGCAACGGCGCGGCGGTGGAGGTCGTACGGATCGCCACCGGGGCCGAGCCGCAGGTGGCCGGAAAGCCGCTGCCGCCGATGCACCGGGAGACGGTGCTGCGGACCGGGGCCGAGCGCCCGCTGGTGGTCGGTGACCGGCTGGACACGGACATCGAGGGCGCGTTCAACGGCGGGGTGGACTCGCTGCTGGTGCTGACCGGGGTGACGGACGCGGCGCGACTGGTCGCCGCCCCGCCGGAGCACCGGCCGACGTACGTCGACGCGGATCTGCGGGGGCTGCTGACCGGGCAGCCCGAGGTGGCGGAGAGCGGCGAGGGCTTCGGGTGCGGTGGCTGGACGGCATCGGTGCGCGGGGAGGAACTGGTGCTGGCGGGGGACGGCGACGTACTCGACGGGCTGCGGGCGCTCTGCGGGGCGGCCTGGTCGTACGCGGGGGACGGTTCGTGCGGGCTGGACTCGGGCAAGGCGGTCGCCAGGCTGGGGCTGTGACGCGGCGCTCCCGGCGGGATCGGGGGCTCGCGGCGAAAACAGGGGCTCCCGGCGAGATCGGGGGCTCCCGATGAGGGCGGGGGCTCCCGGCAACACCGACATATAGGAGGGTAGGCTTACCTAACTTGTCCTTGTTCGGTGTGTCGTCGTCCCGCACCCGATCACCTCCGGCTCCGGGAGTACGACCATGCAGCGCCTCACCGCGGACTCGGTGACCCTCGGCTACGACCGGCGGGTCATCGCGGAGAATCTCTCGGTCGAGATTCCCGACAACTCGTTCACGGTGATCGTCGGCCCCAACGCCTGTGGAAAGTCGACCCTGTTGCGCGCGCTCTCGCGGATGCTGAAACCGGACAGCGGGCGGGTGCTCCTGGACGGGCAGGCGATCCACGCGATGCCCGCGAAGAAGGTCGCCAGGACGCTGGGGCTGCTGCCGCAGTCCTCCATCGCGCCGGACGGGATCACCGTCGCCGACCTCGTCGGGCGCGGCCGGTACCCGCACCAGGGGCTGCTGCGCCAGTGGTCGCCGGACGACGAACGCATTGTCGAGGAATCGATGGCGGCGACCGGGGTCGGTGAACTCGCCGATCGCTATGTCGATGAATTGTCCGGCGGCCAGCGGCAACGTGTCTGGATCGCCATGGCGCTCGCGCAGCAGACGCCGCTGCTGCTGCTCGACGAGCCGACGACGTACCTCGACATCCAGCACCAGATAGATGTCCTCGACCTCTGTGCGGAGCTGCACGAGACGCAGGGGCGCACCCTGGTGGCCGTATTGCACGATCTGAACCACGCCGCGCGGTACGCCACCCACCTCGTCGCGATGCGGGAGGGCGAGGTGATCGCGGAAGGGGCGCCGGGCGAGGTGGTCACCGCGGAACTGGTGGAGCGGGTCTTCGGGCTGCGCTGCCGGGTCATCGACGACCCGGAGACCGGAACCCCGCTGGTGGTGCCCGCCGCACGCGGGCCGCGCCCGGCCGGCAGCGGCGGCCGCCCGGTCCCCGCCGCGGCGAGCTGATCCCTACAGCAGCGACCTGAGCCTCAGCAGGTCACGGAAGCCGGCCTCCAGCCGGACCCGGCCCGAACCCCACGCCTTGGCGAAGTTCAGCTCGCCGTCCACCATGGCCACCAGGTCGTCGCCGGTCATCGCGAGCCGGATCTCGGCCTTCTCGCGGGGCGGGCCGTCGACCGTGTCCAGGACCTGGATCCGGCCATCGGCCAGCCGCCCGGTGAAGGTGATGCCGAGGTCCTTGATGTGGCAGCTCAGCGAGCGGTCGAGCGCAGCCGCGCCGCGTACGTCGCCGTCGGCCCCCGCGAGGTTGTCGGAAAGTCTGTCGAGTGCGCTGCGGCACTCCGCCATGGTCGCCATTGTGATCGACGGTACCGCAGCCCTTCGCGGTAGCGTTTCCCGCATGAGCGACTCGATGCCGCAACCGGGGACGGCAGCCGGAACAGTGCCCGGGAGCGGGGCGGAGGACCCGGCCGCCGGGGCCCCGCCCGACCCCGCCGGGCCCGCGCCCCTCGGCGTCGTACGCACGCCCACGGGCAACGCCGGGGTGGACGCCGGGCTGGAGCGTCTCGCCGATGCGGACCACCTCCCGGCGGACGGACACATCGAGGTGTACGAGGATGTACACCGTGGGCTGCGCGAAACGCTGACCTCGCTGGACGCCGGGCCCGCACCCGCACCGGTACCCGCACCGATGCCCTCGTACGACAACAGGAGCTGAACCGAACGTGGCAAGAGTGGCCCGTCGCCGCCTCGACGCCGAGCTGGTACACCGCAAGCTCGCACGCTCGCGCGAGCACGCGAGCCAGCTGATCGCCGCAGGGCGGGTGACCGTCGGGGGGAACACCGCGACCAAACCCGCCACCCAGGTCGAGACCAGCGCCGCCGTCGTCGTGATCGAGGACGACAGCGACCCCGGGTACGTCTCGCGCGGCGGGCACAAGCTCGCGGGCGCCCTCGCCGCCTTCGTCCCCCTCGGGCTGGAGATCGAGGGCCGGCGGGCGCTGGACGCCGGGGCGTCGACCGGTGGTTTCACCGATGTGCTGCTGCGGGCCGGCGCCGGCCATGTCGTCGCCGTCGACGTCGGCTACGGGCAGCTCGCCTGGTCGCTCCGGTCCGACGAGCGCGTCACCGTCAAGGACCGCACCAACGTGCGGGAACTGACGCCGGAGGCGATCGATGGGCAGCCGGTGGACCTGGTGGTCGGCGACCTCTCGTTCATCCCGCTGGGACTCGTCCTGCCCGCCCTGGCCCGCTGCACCGCCCCCGACGCGGACCTGGTCCTCATGGTCAAGCCGCAGTTCGAGGTGGGCAAGGAACGGCTCGGCAGCGGCGGCGTGGTGCGCAGTCCCGAGCTGCGGGCCGAAGCGGTACGGGAAGTGGCGCGCCGGGCCTGGGCGCTGGGGCTCGGAGTGCGGGGGGTGACGGCGAGCCCGCTGCCCGGCCCCGCCGGTAACGTCGAGTACTTTCTCTGGCTGCGGGCAGGAGCACCTGAGCTGGATCCCGCAGATGTCGACCGTGCAGTGGCGGAGGGGCCTCGTTGACGACGAATGCGGCACGAACTGTCTTTCTTCTGGCACACACCGGCCGTCCGGCCGCGATCCGCAGTGCCGAACTGGTCGTACAGGGGCTGCTGCGCAGCGGCCTGGGCGTGCGGGTGCTGGCCACCGAGGCGGCCGATCTGCCGCTGCCGCCGTCCGTCGAGACGGTCACGGACACCACGCCCAGGGCCGTGGACGGCTGCGAACTGCTGATCGTGCTGGGCGGGGACGGCACGCTGCTGCGCGGCGCGGAGTTCTCCCGCGCGTCCGGGGTGCCGATGCTCGGCGTCAACCTCGGCCGGGTCGGCTTCCTCGCCGAGGCCGAACGGGACGACCTGGACAAGGTCGTCGACCGGGTCGTCACCCGGGCCTACCAGGTCGAGGAGCGCATGACCCTCGACGTACTGGTGCACAGCAACGGCGACATCGTGCACACCGACTGGGCGCTCAACGAAGCGGCCGTGCAGAAGGTGTCGCCCGAGCGGATGCTGGAGGTCGTGCTGGAGATCGACGGCCGCCCCGTGACCGGGTTCGGCTGCGACGGGATCGTCTGCGCGACCCCGACCGGATCGACCGCCTACGCCTTCTCGGCGGGCGGTCCCGTCGTCTGGCCCGAGGTCGAGGCGCTGCTGATGGTGCCGATCAGCGCCCACGCGCTGTTCGCCAAGCCGCTGGTGACCTCCCCGACGTCGGTGCTCGCCGTCGAGGTCCAGCAGCACACCCCGCACGGGGTGCTGTGGTGCGACGGCCGCAGGACCGTGGAACTTCCCGCCGGCGCCCGGGTCGAGGTGCGGCGCGGCGCGGTGCCGGTACGGCTGGCGCGGCTGCACCACGCCTCGTTCACCGACCGGCTGGTCGCCAAATTCGCCCTGCCGGTCTCGGGGTGGCGGGGCGCACCGCACTGACCGTCGGACATTCCCCCGGAGGTGTTGCGAATGGGATCGCGATACACGGGAGAGTGACCCCCGGGAGGCGGGGTCCGTCGCACATCGGCGTCCGGACCTCGTAAGGTCGTGTCCGTGTTGGAGGAGATGCGGATACGGTCGCTCGGAGTCATCGACGACGCGGTGGTGGAGCTGTCACCCGGTTTCACCGCTGTGACGGGTGAGACCGGCGCGGGCAAGACCATGGTCGTCACCAGCCTCGGGCTGCTGCTCGGCGGGCGTGCCGACCCCGCCCTGGTACGGATCGGGGCCAAGGCCGCCGTCGTCGAGGGGCGGATCACGGTGTCCGGCGGCGACACCGTCGCCCTGCGGGCCGAGGAGGCCGGGGCCGAGATCGAGGACGGTGCGCTGCTGATCAGCCGTACCGTCTCCGCCGAGGGGCGCTCCCGGGCGCATCTGGGCGGCCGGTCGGTGCCGGTGGGGGTGCTCGCCGAACTCGCCGACGAACTCGTCGCCGTGCACGGCCAGACCGATCAGCAGGGGCTGCTCAAGCCGGCCCGGCAGCGGCAGGCGCTCGACCGCTACGCGGGCGACGGCGTCGCCGGGCCGCACGCGAAGTACGCCGCGGCCTACCGGCGGCTGCGGTCCGTCGTCACGGAGCTCGACGAGCTGACCACGCGGGCCCGGGAACGCGCCCAGGAAGCCGATCTGCTGCGTTTCGGGCTGGGCGAGATCGCCGCCGTCGAACCGCTGGCCGGCGAGGACACCGACCTCGCCGCCGAGGCCGAACGGCTCGGCCACGCCGAGGCGCTCTCCTCCGCCGCGGCTCTCGCGCACACCGCGCTCGCGGGCAATCCGGAAGACCCGGAGGGCATCGACGCCACGACCGTGGTCGCCGCCGCCGGACGCTCCCTGGACGCCGTGCGCGCCCACGACCCGGCACTGGCGGCGCTCGCCGACCGGATCGGCGAGATCTCGATCCTGCTCTCCGACGTGGCCGGCGAACTGGCCGGATACGCCGACCAGTTGGACGCCGATCCGCTGCGGCTCGCCGCGGTGGAGGAGCGCCGCGCCGCGCTCACCGCGCTCACCCGGAAGTACGGCGAGGACATCGGTGCCGTGCTCGCCTGGTCCCAGCAGGGCGCCGCCCGGCTCACCGAGCTGGAGGGCGACGACGACCGGATCGGCGAGCTGACCGCCGAACGCGACGCACTGCGGGACGAACTCTCCGCCCTCGGACAGGCGTTGACCGACGCGCGAAACCGGGCGGCGGCGCTCTTCGCCGAGGCGGTGACCGCGGAGCTGGCCTCGCTGGCCATGCCGCACGCCCGGGTCTCCTTCGACATCCGGCAGACCGAGGCGGCCGACGAGGCGTCCGGCATCGAGATCGACGGGCGCAGCGTGCTCTACGGGCCGTCCGGCGCCGACGAGGTCGAGCTGCTGCTGGCCCCGCACCCCGGCGCCCAGCCCCGGCCGATCGCCAAGGGGGCGTCGGGCGGTGAGCTGTCCCGGGTGATGCTCGCCGTCGAGGTGGTCTTCGCGGGCGCCGACCCCGTACCCACGTACCTCTTCGACGAGGTCGACGCGGGCGTCGGCGGCAAGGCCGCGGTCGAGGTGGGACGGCGGCTCGCCAAGCTCGCCAGGTCCGCCCAGGTCGTCGTCGTCACGCACCTGCCGCAGGTGGCGGCCTTCGCGGACCGGCAGTTGCTGGTCGAGAAGACCGTCGATGGATCGGTGACCAGCAGCGGGGTCACGGTCCTGGAGGGCGAGGACCGGGTGCGGGAGCTCTCCCGGATGCTCGCCGGCCAGGAGGACTCCCAGACGGCACGGGCCCACGCGGAGGAGCTGCTGGCCGCGGCCCGGGCCGACGGGTAGCGGCCCCGCCCGCCGGGAGGCCCCGGAGGGCCGCTGCGTAGGGTGGCGCGCATGGGAGCAGCGTTGAGCAGGGCCGTGAAGTCCGGTGCCGTCGCCGCCGCCGTCGCGGGGGGTGTGTACCGGGCGCTGCGGGCCCGGCCGCGCCCGCACTTGCAGCGCACCAACCACGTGGGCCGGACCGTCGACCTGTACGCGGGCCCGGCCGCCGTCCTCGGCACCGCGGCCGGAGCGGCCGTTCTCCCGCTGCCGGCCCGCACCCGGTGCGCCGCCGTGCTCGCCGTGCTGGCGGCCGGCGGCTGCGGTGCGTACGACGATCTCGCCGGGGCGGACGATCCGCGCCGCGGGTTCCGCGCCCACCTCGGGGCGCTGCGGGACGGCGAGGTGACCTCCGGGACGGTGAAGCTCCTGGGGATCGGGGCCGCCGGGGTCGCGGCCGGTGCGCTGCTCAAGGATCGGCCCGCCGACCGGGTGCTCGCCGCGGTCGTGATCGCCGGGACCGCCCATCTCGTCAACCTGACCGACGTGCGGCCCGCGGCGGCCGCCGCCACCGTACTCGCCCTCGGGGCACCCGGCCTGCCGGGCGGGCTCGCCGCCGCACCGGTGGGTGCCGTGGCCGCGCTCGCCGCCGACGACCTGGGGGAGCGGACCATGCTCGGGGACGCCGGGGCCCATGCCCTGGGGGCCGGTCTCGGGGTCGCGATCGTCGCGGGCCGCGGCCGGGCCGGACTCGCCGCGCATGCCGCGGGGCTGGTCGCCGCGGCGGTGTACGGGGACCGGATCGGCAGCCGGATCGCCCGGACGACGGCGGACCGCTGACGGAGGGGCCGCGGCGGCGGGCGCGGCAACGACAGGCCGGTTTCTCACCCGGGCGAGTGACAGGCCGGGGCCGGTTGTTGCGGTGCGGGCCGCAACGGCGGCTCGATTGTGCCGGAACGCGCGTACGGACTGGCATCCTTGACGGTGCCAAAACCGCCGACTGGGGAACCCCGGGAGCCAATCAACGTGTCACAGCTGCGTACGGTCCAAGTCCTGGGCGGCGGCAGCGCGGGCAGCAGTGCCCACGTCAGCTCGCTCGCCGCGGGACTCGTGGCGAGGGGCGTGCACGTCACCGTCTGCGCCCCGGCCGAACTGGACCGCGCCTACGACTACTCCGGCACGGGCGCCGATTTCGCGCCGGTTCCCCGGCGCAGTGATCCCGCCGCCGTCGCCGCCCTGCGCGCCGCCTGCCTGACAGCGGACGTCGTCCACGCGCACGGACCGCACGCCGCCGTGCGCGCGGCCCTCGCGCTCGGCGGCAGACGCGTCCCGCTGGTCGTCACCTGGCACGCCCGCGCGCACGCCGAAGGGGCCCGCAGCCGGCTGATCGGGCTGATGGAGCGAAGGGCCGCCCGAGCGGCGGCAGTTGTGCTCGGCACGACTTCCGACCTGGTCGACCGGGCCCGGCGCCGGGGCGCGCGCGACGCACGGCTCGCACCGGTCTCCGCCCCCGTCCCCCGACTCCCCGCCACCGCCCACGCGGGCAAGGCACGGGCCGAACTCGGCTCGGTGGAACGGCCGTTGATCATCGCCCGCGGAAGTCTCGTACCGCATCACGGGTACGGGGCACTGCTGGACGCCGCACGGCTGTGGCGCGAGCTGGACCCCGCGCCCCTCCTGGTGATCGTGGGCGAAGGACGTGAACGGGCTGCCCTCCAGCGCCGGATCAGGAACGAGGAGCTGCCCGTACGGCTCATCGGCAGCCGCGACGACCACGCCGAACTGCTCGCCGCGGCGGATCTGGCCGTGCTGTGCAGCAGCTGGGAGGCGCGTTCGGTGTCGGCCCAGGAAGCGCTGCGGCTCGGTGTCCCGCTGGTCGCCACCGCGGTCGGCGGAGTGCCCGAACTCGTGGGTGACGCGGCGGAACTCGTGCCGTACGGCAACGCGGAGGCGCTCGCGCGGGCGGTGGCCAGGCTGCTCGGGGATCCCGGGCGGCGTGCCGAGATGGCGGCAGCCGGGCTCGCGCAGGCCGCGAGCTGGCCGACCGAGGACGACACGATCGCCCAGGTGCTCAGTGTGTACGACGAGTTGACCCAGCCGCTGGTGGCACGGACGCGGTGAGCCGCCGTCCGGCTACGAGGTGTGGCGGCGGGCCCGGAGAGCCAGGCTCAGCGCCAGTACCGCCTGCGGGTCGTCCAGGTCGGTGCCGAGCAGCTCGCCGATGCGGGCCAGCCGGTTGTACAGCGTCTGACGGTTCAGATGGAGCTCGCGCGCCGTCTCCGCCTTGCGCCCCGCATGGGCCAGATACGTCTCCAGCGTCGGCAGCAGCGCCGGGCGCGAGGTGCGGTCGTGATCGCGCAGCGGGCCGATCGCCCGGTCCACGAACGCCGCCAGGTCCGGGTGGTCCCGCAGCCGCCACAGCAGCAGATCGATGTCGAGGCGCCGGGCGTCGTACCAGGGCCGGTCGCTGAGACCGTGCGCGGCCGTCGCCGTCTCGGCGGCGTGCCGCAGCCCCGCGCCGGCCGCCGCCCAGCCACCCGCCACCCCCACCACCACGACCGGCGGATGAGACCCGGCGCGCTCCAGTCCGGCGCGCTCCACACCGGCCCGCAGCGCCGCCGCGACCCGGTCCGCGACCGCCGTGCGCTCCGTCTCGGACCGCAGCCCCAGCAGCACCGGCACCCTGCCCTCCACGGGCCGCACGCCCAGCAGCACCGGCACCCCCACCGACGAGAGTTCCTCCAGAACCGCCCGCGCCAGCAATGCCCAGTTCCCGGACACCGAAAGCTCGGGGGCCAGCCGCATCACCACCGGCAGCAGCGGCATCTCGGCCGGCTTGAAGCCCAGTACGCGGGCTTGCGCGGGCGCGTCCTCCGGCGTGATCCGGCCCTCTGCGAGATCGGTCAGGAAGTCGCCCCGGCCGCGGGCCGCGAGCTCCTCCTCCTGGCGGGCCTGCATCAGCACCACGGCGAGAATGCCCGCGGCCCGTTCCGCCGCCATCCGGTGCACCGTCACCAGCGGCCCGGCCACGGCCAGCAGCACCAGCCTGGCCCGTACCGAACCGGAGCCGGGGCCGCCGCCCGGCACATCCACCAGCACCGAACCGGTGGGCGGGGTCTCGCGCGCCGCCCGCCCGCCGCGCATCCCTTCCCACACCTGGAGCGGATCGGCGCAGACCGGGCCGGAGCCGGGGCCCGCCGCGTACAGCAGCTGGCCGTCCGCCGTCTCCAGGAAGACCGGATTGGCCGCGAAGTCCGCCAGGATGCCGAGCACCTGGGGCACCCCGCCGCCGCCCAGGAGGGCCTCCGTACACCTGCGGTGCACGTCCTCGGCCTGCCGCAGCAGCGCGTAGTGACCGTTGACGATCTCGGTGTGGATCTCCTCGGTCACCGTCACGAACGGCACCTCGCGGTGCAGCTGCACCAGCGGCAGCCCCGCGGCGCGGGCGGCGTCCACTATCGACGCGGGCAGTCTGCTGAAGCGCGGCCCGAGCTCCACCACCAGGGCGGCGATGCCCCGGTCGGCGAGCCTGCGGACGAAGGCACGCTGCTCGGCGGGACGGGTGCCGAGCCCGAGGCCGGTGGTGAGCAGCAGTTCACCGCCCTTGAGCAGCGAGGCGATGTTCGGGACCTCGCCCGCGTGCACCCAGCGCACCGTACGGCTCAGCCGGTCCGCACCGGCCACCACCTCCGGGAGCCCGCCGCGCAGCCCCGGCAGTTCGAGGGCTCGCTGCACGGTGATTCCGCCTTGCGTCTCCACTGGCACTGGCCTCGCGTCTCCACTCGGATCGGACGGCGGTCGCCCTGATCAGGAAGGTACCGGCCCGCAGCGCCCGAGGCGTCGTCGGGGGAGCCACCGGGGCAGCCGTTGACACCGGACGATCGCCGCTGCGATCTTGTGGACGCCGCGCGGTCCGGGCCGACCGGGCCCGGCGTACCGGGCGGCCCCGCATCCGACCGGACCTGGAGCAGACATGGGCGACGACGAAGCGGCACACCGGGACGGTCCGGAGCTTCCCGGCCCGCTGGTGGGGGCCGACTGGCTGGCGCGGCGGCTCGGCCGGCCGGGACTGGTGGTCCTCGACGCCTCGGTCGGCGCGCACCGGGGCGGTGAGCGGCGGCTCCCGGGAGCGCGGGTCTTCGACATCGACGGCGCGCTGTCCGACCACTCCGGCCCGCTGCCCCACACGATGCCCGGGGCCGACCGGTTCACCGAGGAGCTGCGCGCCCTCGGCGTGAACGGCACCGACACCGTCGTCGTGTACGACGGCGCGGGAATCTACTCCGGCGCGCGGGCCTGGTGGATGCTGCGGGCGATGGGCTTCGACCGGGCCGCGGTGCTCGACGGCGGCCTGCCCGCCTGGGCCGCCGCCGGACTGCCGCTGGAGGACACCCGGCCCGGGCCCGCCGCCGCGCCCGGCGACTTCACCGCGCGGCCGCGCCCGGGAATGTTCGTCGGGGCCGAGGAGGTGGCGGCGGCGCTGGCCGACCCCGCGGCGGTGGTCCTCGACGCCCGGGCCCGGGAACGGTTCACCGGTACCGTCGCCGAACCCCGGCCCGGACTGCGCGCCGGGCACATGCCGGGGGCGGTCAGCCTGCCCTTCGGAGAGCTCCAGCACGCCGGGCGGATGCGCCCGGCGCACGAGCTGCGCGCCGTGTTCGCCGCCCTCGCCGGACAGCGCGAGCGGCTGGTCGTCAGCTGCGGCTCGGGCGTCACCGCGTGCGTCCTGGCCCTGGGGGCCGAACTGGCGGGGTACCGCGGACAGGCCGTGTACGACGGGTCCTGGAGCGAATGGGGGCTGCCGTCGGGGCGGCCCGTGGTGACCGGGGCGGACGGGTCTCCGCCCGCCCCGTGAGCCGGGCTCAGCCGACGTACGCCCCGCTCGCCGTCAGCCGCAGCGCCGTGTCGATCAGCGGCACATGGCTGAAGGCCTGCGGGAAGTTGCCCACCTGGCGCTGGAGCCGGGAGTCCCACTCCTCCGCGAGCAGGCCCAGGTCGTTGCGCAGGGACAGCAGCCGCTCGAAGAGCTGGCGGGCCTCGTCGACCCGCCCGATCATCGCCAGGTCGTCCGCCAGCCAGAACGAGCAGGCCAGGAACGCGCCCTCGTCGCCCTCCAGGCCGTCGACGCCCGCGTCCTCGCCCGAGGTGGGGTAGCGCAGCACGAAGCCGTCCTCGGTGGACAGCTCGCGCTGGATCGCCTCGATCGTGCCGATCACGCGCTTGTCGTCCGGGGGCAGGAAGCCCATCTGCGGGATCAGCAGCAGCGAGGCGTCCAGTTCCTTCGAGCCGTAGGACTGGGTGAAGGTGTTGCGCTCCGGGTCGTAGCCCCGCTCGCAGACGTCGCGGTGGATGTCGTCGCGCAGCTCGTGCAGGCGCTCCAGCGGCCCTTCCGCGTCCCCGGACTCGATCAGCTTGATGGTGCGGTCGACGGCGACCCAGGCCATCACCTTCGAGTGCACGAAGTGACGGCGCGGCCCGCGCACCTCCCAGATGCCCTCGTCCGGCTCGTCCCAGTGCTTCTCCAGGTACTCGATCAGCTTGAGCTGGAGGCCGGTCGCGTAGTCGTTGCGGGTCAGGCCGGTCATGTGGGCGAGGTGCAGTGCCTCGGTGACCTCGCCGTACACGTCCAGCTGGAGCTGGCCCGCCGCGCCGTTGCCGACCCGGACCGGGGCCGAGTTCTCGTAGCCGGGCAGCCAGTCCAGCTCGGCCTCGCCCAGCTCGCGCTCGCCCGCGATGCCGTACATGATCTGGAGGTTCTCCGGGTCGCCGGCGACCGCCCGCAGCAGCCACTCGCGCCAGGCGCGGGCCTCCTCGCGGTAGCCGGTGCGCAGCAGCGAGGAGAGGGTGATCGCGGCGTCGCGCAGCCAGGTGTAGCGGTAGTCCCAGTTCCGGGAGCCGCCGATGTCCTCCGGCAGGGAGGTGGTCGGCGCGGCGACGATGCCGCCGGTCGGCGCGTACGTCAGGGCCTTGAGGGTGATCAGCGAGCGGACCACGGCCTCGCGGTAGGGCCCGTGGTACGTGCACTGCTCGACCCATTCGCGCCAGAAGTCCGCCGTCGCGTCCAGCGAACCGTCCGGGTCCGGCAGTCCGGGCGGCTCGTGGTGCGAGGGCTGCCAGCTGATCGTGAACGCGATCCGGTCACCCGGTGCGACCGTGAAGTCGGAGTACGTCGTGAGGTTCTCGCCGTAGGTCTCGGCGGGGGTGTCCAGCCAGACGGAGTCGGGGCCGGCGACGGCGACCGTGCGGCCGTCGACCTTGTGCACCCATGGGGTGACCCGTCCGTAGCTGAACCGCATGCGCAGCTCGGAGCGCATGGGCACCCGGCCGCTGATCCCTTCCACGATCCGGATCACCTGCGGCGCACCGTCACGCGGCGGCATGAAATCGGTCACTCTGACCGTTCCGCGCGGTGTGTCCCACTCCGATTCCAGGATGAGGGAGTCCCCGCGGTAGCGGCGGCGGTCCGCGGCCGGCGGCTGCGTCCCGTCCGCCCGTGCCGGACCCAGGCGCCAGAAGCCGTGCTCCTCGGTACCCAGCAGTCCCGCGAAGACGGCGTGCGAATCGAAGCGGGGAAGGCACAGCCAGTCCACTGTGCCGTCCCGGCAGACCAGGGCGGCGGTCTGCATGTCTCCGATGAGTGCGTAATCCTCGATGCGCCCGGCCACGTGCATCTCCAGTCGAACGGCCTTGTCGCCCCGTAGGGCATTACTGCGGGTCAAGAGGTCGTCGCAAGGGGTTTTGGTGGGGGATCCTGCGAACAAGTCACCTCGCCCGGGGCAAGTGTCCGAGCAGGATACGACGCACCTGGATGATCTGCGCGACGGTCTCAGCAACAGGTCTTACCCGAACGGGTGTGTGTACGAGCACTCGTGGTGATCATGCGAGGTGAGTGCCCGGATGCTGCCGGAAGCGGGCTCCCGTCGGCGCTGATACCCTGGTAGCCCGTGGACCGGTGGTCGTCCGCAACCGCAGACGAGGCCCCCGAACCGCAGCGACGGCGCCTCCGGAGTCTCCGGACGAAAACGCCGGTACGCACCTCACGATCGCGACCACGGGAGCCCCCTTTGGCTATGCAGCCCACATCCACGACGACCAAGCACATCTTCGTCACCGGGGGTGTCGCCTCATCCCTCGGCAAGGGTCTGACTGCCTCCAGCCTCGGTGCCCTGCTCAAGGCGCGCGGCCTTCGGGTCACCATGCAGAAGCTCGACCCCTACCTCAACGTCGACCCGGGCACGATGAACCCGTTCCAGCACGGTGAGGTGTTCGTCACCAACGACGGCGCCGAGACCGACCTGGACATCGGCCACTACGAGCGGTTCCTCGACGTCGACCTCGACGGCTCCGCCAACGTCACCACCGGCCAGGTCTACTCGCAGGTGATCGCCAAGGAGCGGCGCGGCGAGTACCTGGGCGACACCGTGCAGGTCATCCCGCACATCACCAACGAGATCAAGCACCGCATCCGCCGCATGGCCACCGACGACGTCGACGTCGTCATCACCGAGGTCGGCGGCACGGTCGGCGACATCGAGTCGCTGCCCTTCCTGGAGACCGTCCGCCAGGTCCGCCACGAGGTCGGCCGGGACAACGTCTTCGTCGTGCACATCTCGCTGCTGCCCTACATCGGCCCGTCCGGCGAGCTCAAGACCAAGCCCACCCAGCACTCGGTGGCCGCGCTGCGCAACATCGGTATCCAGCCGGACGCCATCGTGCTGCGCGCCGACCGTGACGTACCGACCGCCATCAAGCGCAAGATCTCGCTGATGTGCGACGTCGACGAGGCCGCCGTGGTGGCCTGCGTGGACGCCAAGTCGATCTACGACATCCCGAAGGTGCTGCACACCGAGGGTCTGGACGCCTACGTCGTGCGCAAGCTCGACCTGCCGTTCCGCGACGTCGACTGGAGGACGTGGGACGACCTGCTGGACCGCGTCCACAACCCCGACCACGAGATCACCGTCGCGCTCGTCGGCAAGTACATCGACCTGCCCGACGCCTACCTCTCGGTGACCGAGGCCATCCGGGCCGGCGGCTTCGCCAACAAGGCGCGGGTCAAGGTCAAGTGGGTCGCCTCGGACGACTGCAAGACCCCGGCGGGTGCCGCGAAGCAGCTCGGTGACGTCGACGCGATCTGCGTCCCCGGCGGCTTCGGCGACCGCGGTGTCAACGGCAAGATCGGCGCCATCCAGTACGCCCGCGAGAACAAGGTGCCGCTGCTCGGCCTCTGCCTCGGCCTCCAGTGCATCGTCATCGAGGCCGCGCGCAACCTCGCCGAGATCCCCGACGCCAACTCCACCGAGTTCGACGCCGCCACCTCGCACCCCGTCATCTCGACGATGGAGGAGCAGCTGGCGTACGTCGAGGGCGCGGGCGACCTGGGCGGCACCATGCGGCTCGGCCTGTACCCGGCGAAGCTCGCCGAGGGCTCGCTGGTCCGTGAGGCGTACGAGGGCGAGCCGTACGTGGAGGAGCGTCACCGCCACCGCTACGAGGTCAACAACGCCTACCGGGCGGAGCTGGAGAAGAAGGCCGGGCTGGTCTTCTCCGGCACCTCCCCGGACAACAAGCTCGTCGAGTACGTCGAGTACCCGCGCGAGATCCACCCCTACCTGGTCGCCACCCAGGCGCACCCGGAGCTCCGGTCCCGGCCGACCCGCCCGCACCCCCTCTTCGCCGGCCTGGTGAAGGCGGCCGTCGCGCGCAAGACGGGCGCCGCGGCCGGTGACGGCAAGGGCAAGCAGTCGGGCAAGTAGTCCGGCGCCGCACAGGCGTTAACGTTGACCGGGGTACGCGTCCTTCGAAGGACGCGTACCCCGGTTTCTGTTTTTCGTGGGAGGACGTAGATGGGTTTCCAGGACACGCCCGAGGAGTGGCAGGTCACCTCGACCGAGACACCCTTCGCCGGCAACAAGACCAGCGTCCGCACCGACGAAGTGGTGATGCCGGACGGCACGGTCGTACGCCGCGACTACCAGGTCCACCCGGGCTCGGTCGCCGTGCTCGCGCTCGACGAGGACAACCGGGTCGTGGTGCTGCGGCAGTACCGCCACCCGGTGCGCCACAAGCTCTGGGAGATCCCGGCCGGACTGCTCGACGTCCCCGGGGAGAACCCGCTGCACGCGGCGCAGCGGGAGCTCTACGAGGAGGTGTACGTCAAGGCCGAGGACTGGCGGGTGCTGACCGACGTCTACACCACACCGGGCGGCTGCGACGAGGCCGTACGGATCTTCCTGGCCCGTGGTCTCTCCGAGGCCGACGGGGAGCGCTTCGAGGTCTCGGAGGAGGAGGCCGACATGGAGCTGGCCCGGGTGCCGCTCCAGGAGCTGGTGCGGGGCGTGCTCGCGGGGGAGCTGCACAACAACTGCCTCGTGGTGGGCGTGCTCTCGCTCGCGGCGGTGCTCGCCGGTGACGGGATCGATTCGCTGCGCCCGGCCGACGCGCCGTGGCCGGCCCGTCCGTTCGAGGCCTGACGGGCCTCGGAACCACCGGACGGCGCACCCCGAGGCCCTTTGATCGGACAAGATGCTGATCCGATCGGGGGACCTCGGTGCCGTGCTCGGTCGTGCTCCAGGGAAATCGCCCGCACGCCTGAACTACGCTCACAATGCCCTGACCGGAGTCCCGGCGGGCGACGCGTGCAGCGAAGTGGAGCGTGGCCCGTGACGGATCAGGCGGTGGACACCAGCGGCCCGGCCGAGGCAGCGGGAACCAAGGAGCCGTCCGGTACCGCCCCACCCCGATTCTTCGGCCGCGCCCACGAGTTGAAGGCGCTGCGGGCCGACATCGAACGGGCCGGCCTGGACACCCTGGCCGGCCGCAAGGCCGCCCGCGCCCGCGTCCTGCTGATCGCCGGACGCCCCGGCTCCGGACGCACCGCGCTCGCCGGTGAGCTCACCCGGAGACTGCTCGCCGAGGGCGACCACCCCGACGGACTGTTCCGGGTCAGGCTCACCGACCCCGGCGGCGCCCCGGTGCCCACCGAACGCACCGCCCGCGAGCTGCTCGACCGGATGGGGGTGACCGGGCCGCCCGGCGCGGACGGGGACGAGCTCTCCGGGATGGTCCGCGACGAGCTCGCCGGACGCCGCGCCCTGCTGCTCCTGGACGACGCGGTGGACGCGGAACAGGTCGACCCGCTGCTCCCCGACAACCCGGACTGCCTGGTCGTCGCCACCTCCGAGGGCCCGCTGACCGGCATCCCGGACGTCCGCCCCTGCACCATCGGCGGCCTGGACGCGGGCTCCGCCGTGCGGCTGCTCGCCCGCACCATCGGCGAGGTCAGGATCACCGTCGATCCTCGGACCGCCGAGACCCTCGCCGAGGAGTGCGGCGGACTGCCGGCCGCCCTGGTGATGGTCGCCGGCTGGCTCGCCGCCCGGCCCATGGCGTCGGTCGCCGATGTCACCAAGCAGCTGCGCGAACTGCCGGACGACACCGAGCAGTCCACCAACTCCCGGCCGCTGGCCCGCGCCTTCCGGCTGGTCCACGAATCGCTGCCGCCGACCGCCGCCCGGATACTGCGGCTGCTCGCCCTCGCCCCCGCCGGACTCGCCGACGCCCACACCGCGTCCGCGCTGGCCGGCTGCTCCGTCTCGGCCGCCCAGACGACCCTCGACGACTTCGTGGCCCTGGGGCTGCTGCACACCAACGGGGCGGACCAGCCGCAGTACGAGGTGCCCGGCTGTCTCGCACCGCTGCTGCGGGCGCTGCTGGAGGCCATGGACCGGCCGGCGGAGGTCCAGCTGGCCAGGGCCCGGATGCTGGAGCGCACCGTACGGCTGCTCCAGTCCTGCCGGGCGGTCACCGAACCCGAGGGCTCACCGGCCCGCCGCAAGCTCGCCGGGCTTCCCCGCTCGCTGCGCTTCCCCAACCCCGAGGCGGCCGCCGAATGGCTGCGGATCCGTCGGCCGGCCCTGCTGGCCTCGGCCCGGATCGCCGTGGAGGACGGTGAACTCGACACCCTGGCAAGGCGGTTGGTGTCCGCGCTGGTGCGGTCGCTGGCCGTGCACCAAGGCACCGAGGCCGCCGCCCCCGAGCTGTACGGGCTGCACGGCCTGGTGCTGGCCGTCGCGGAGCGGCGCGAGCTGCCGCGCGAGCGGGCCGCCGCGCTGCTCAACCTCGCCGACCTCGACGCCAGGACCGGCCGCACCCGGGAGGCGCTGGCCCGCTACCGGGCCGCGCTGGACGCCGGACGGGCCGCGAAGGACCCGTACGCCACCGGCCGCGCGATGGAATCCGTAGGCGGCGCCTATGCCGAGCTGGGGGACTTCCAGCGGGCCTCCGACTGGTACGGCCGCGCGCTGGCGCAGCGGCTCACCCAGGGGGAGCGGGCCGACGAGGCGCGGCTGTACGGGCGGCTCGGCGCCGTCCACACCTATGCCGGGCGGTACGGCGAGGCGCTGCGGAACTGGCGCGCCGCGGCGGCCGGGTACCGCAGGCTCGGCGACGTGCCGGCCCAGGCGCGGGCGCTCAGCGAGGCGGCGCGGGTGCAGGAGTACGCGGGCCGGCCGCACGAGTCCCTGCACACCTGCCAGGAGGCCGTCGAGTGGGCCAGGCGGGCCGGTGACGTACGGCTCCAGGCGGCGCTGGAGCTCCGGCTGGCGGACACGCTCGAAAGGCTCGGCGACCCGGCCGCGGCCGGGCTGCACCGGGGTCTGGCCGACAGATTGCTGGGTCAGGAGGGTATGACCTGCGAAATCCGTAGTGCGGCGACTGAAAATTAATGCTTTGTAAGGCTAGACAGCACGAAACCCTTCATTAGACTGGCTCTGCCGCGTGTGTTCGCGGTGTCTCCATTTACGTAGTGTCTATCCGGGTATGTATGGCTATGTCCGGATAACCCCTCTGAGTCAAGGACCGTGATCGACGTGAAGGTCGGCATCCCCCGCGAAGTCAAGAACAACGAGTTCCGCGTGGCGATCACGCCTGCCGGTGTGCACGAGCTCGTCCGCCACGGCCACCAGGTCGTCGTCGAGGAGAACGCCGGGGCCGGCTCCTCCATCACGGACGAGGAGTACGTCGCCGCCGGGGCGCAGATCCTCCCCACCGCCGACGAGGTCTGGGCCACCGCCGACCTGCTGCTCAAGGTCAAGGAGCCGGTGGCCGAGGAGTACCACCGCCTCCGCAAGGACCAGACGCTCTTCACCTACCTGCACCTCGCCGCCTCCCGCGAGTGCACCGACGCGCTGGTCGAGTCGGGCACCACGGCCATCGCCTACGAGACGGTCGAGACCGCCAGTCGCGCGCTCCCGCTGCTCGCCCCGATGTCCGAGGTCGCGGGCCGGCTGGCCCCGCAGGTCGGCGCCTACCACCTGATGCGCTCGGTCGGTGGCCGCGGCGTGCTGCCGGGCGGCGTCCCGGGCACGGCGCCCGCCGAAGCCGTTGTCATCGGCGGCGGTGTCTCCGGCTGGAACGCCACGCAGATCGCCGTCGGTCTCGGCTTCCACGTCACGCTGCTCGACAAGGACATCAACAAGCTCCGCGAGGCCGACAAGGTCTTCGGTACCAGGGTGAAGACCGTTGTCTCCAACGCCTTCGAGCTGGAGAAGGCCGTCATCGAGGCCGACCTCGTCGTGGGCGCCGTGCTGATCCCCGGCGCGAAGGCGCCGAAGCTGGTCACCAACGAGCTCGTCGCCAAGATGAAGCCCGGAAGTGTACTTGTCGACATTGCAATCGATCAGGGCGGTTGCTTCGAGGACTCGCACCCGACGACGCACGCCGAGCCGACCTTCATGGTCCACAACTCGGTGTTCTACTGCGTCGCGAACATGCCGGGCGCGGTCCCGAACACTTCGACGTACGCCCTCACCAACGCCACGCTCCCGTACATCGTGGAACTGGCCAACCGCGGCTGGGCCGAGGCGCTGCGCCGCGACGCCGCGCTGGCCAAGGGCCTCAACACCCATGACGGGCAGGTCGTTTACCGCGAGGTGGCCGAGGCGCACGGCCTGGAGCACGTCGAGCTGAGCTCGCTCCTCGGCTGACGGGTCAACCCCTTTCGTCAACCTCGTGCGTACGGCCGGACCTTGCCGAGCAAGGTCCGGCCGTACGCATGTCGGGCCCCCTCGGCGGCCCCGTTCAACTCGTCTCGAACGTAACCCTTTAACCGATTCGTACACCCGTTAAATCTGCGCCCCGGTGGCCGCACGCCCTTGACAGGGGCGTGTTCGATTGCCGACACATCGGGCCGGGTCCGGCGGATTGTGTTGCTGCGGAGCGGTGACACGCCATAGAGTCGCCAATCGTCGGCATGGTGCCACGCTGACCTATCGATAAGTTTCCTGGTCACGTCCAAGGAGGTAAGACGACTTGTGAATGAGTCGACATTTACTCCCGGGGGTGTTCATCCAGGGATGCCTGCACGGGGCCAGAGCCCGAACGGGCTGGAGGCTGTCGGCTCCGTCGCTGTCCGCACCTTCGCCACCCAACAGCACATGACGACAGCCCCCCAGATGATGGACGGCCTACACGTGAACGCCATGGCCGGCAACGAGAGTGGCCGGGACACCGCCCACTTCGCCGACTTCGACGAGGTGCCCCAGGGGCACTTCTACGACCCCGATGCCGAGTACGAGCCCGATCCGGAGTACGCGGCCACCCTCGCGCCCGACGCCGCCCGTCAGCGCCGCGAGCGGATCGGCCCGACCGGCCGGCCCCTGCCCTACTTCCCGATCCCGGGCCCGCTGACCGATCACGGCCCCGCGAAGATCATCGCGATGTGCAACCAGAAGGGCGGCGTCGGCAAGACCACGTCGACCATCAACCTGGGTGCGGCGCTCGCGGAGTACGGACGACGCGTCCTGCTCGTCGACTTCGACCCGCAGGGTGCCCTGTCGGTCGGGCTCGGCGTCAACCCGATGGAGCTCGACCTCACGGTCTACAACCTGCTCATGGAGCGGGGCATGTCGGCCGACGAGGTGCTGCTGAAGACCGCGGTCCCGAACATGGACCTGCTGCCCAGCAACATCGACCTGTCGGCCGCCGAGGTGCAGCTGGTGAGCGAGGTGGCCCGGGAGTCCACGCTGCAGCGTGCCCTGAAGCCGCTGATGGCCGACTACGACTACATCGTGATCGACTGCCAGCCGTCGCTCGGCCTGCTCACCGTGAACGCCCTGACCGCCGCCCACAAGGTCATAGTGCCGCTCGAGTGCGAATTCTTCGCGCTCCGTGGTGTGGCGTTGCTCACCGAGACCATCGAGAAGGTCCAGGAGCGCCTGAACCCCGATCTGGAGCTCGACGGCATCCTCGCCACCATGTACGACTCCCGTACGGTGCACAGCCGTGAGGTCCTCGCGCGCGTCGTCGAGGCATTCGACGACCACGTCTACCACACGGTCATCGGGCGCACCGTGCGCTTCCCGGAGACCACGGTCGCCGGTGAGCCCATCACCACCTACGCCTCCAACTCGGTCGGTGCCGCCGCCTATCGCCAGCTCGCCAGGGAGGTGCTCGCCCGGTGTCACGCCGAGTGAGTCTGCCCGGGGCCGACGAACTGTTCCGTACCACCGGAGGAATGGGGCTCCAGGCCTCGTCCCCCGCGGACCGGCGACGCAAGGCGAACGGTGAGGCCCGGGTGCCCGGCCCTTCCGGGGAGAGCGATTCCGGGACGGACGGATCCGGGACGGAAGCGGCGCAGGCCGCCGACGGCTCCTCGCGCGAGGAGCACTCCGCGGCGGACGCCGACGCGGGGGATTCGCGCAGCCGCGACGCCGACCGGGTCGCGGTGGCCGCTCAGGCGGGCCGCAGGCCCCAGCAGTCCGCACCGACGGCCGCGCCCCCGGCAGGGGCGCCCGCCGCGTCCCCGGCCGCGCAGGAGGCGGTTCCCGCCCCTGCCGTCCAGCAGCAGCGCAGGCGCGGCGGCGGGCGCGGGGCCAACCGGCGGCCCAGCGGCCGCGAGCGCCACGACGAGAAGATCACCGTCTATGTCTCGGCCGAGGAACTGATGGACCTGGAGCACGCCCGCCTGGTGCTGCGCGGGGAGCACGGGCTCGCCGTGGACCGCGGGCGGATCGTCCGCGAGGCGGTCGCGGTGGTGCTCGCGGATCTGGAGTCGCGGGGCGACGCGAGCATCCTCGTACGGCGGTTGCGCGGCCGCTGACGGGCGAGGCGCCGGTAGCCTGCCCGGTGGGGGCGGCCGCCGGACGAGTGGTGCGGCCCCTTCCGTACGGGCCACGGCCCGCCGCCCGTATCCCGCTGCCCCTGGACCTTCATGCCGACGACCGACGAGCCCGCCCGCACCCCACGCCGCCCCCTGGGGCGCGGCCCGGGCGGCGGGACCGCGCCGGAAGCGGCGGACGGCACAAGCGCCGGGCCCGGGTCGGCGGCGCCGGAGGTGCCGAAGAAGCCCGAGGTGCCCGAGGTGCCCGAGGCTCCCGAAGCGCCGGAGGTGCCGGAGGCTCCCGAAGCGCCGGAGATGCCCGAGGCGCCGGTCGAGGCCGCCGGGTCTTCCGGGCCCGCCGACGACGGGCGGTTCACCGTCCGGCTGGCGAACTTCGAGGGGCCGTTCGACCTGCTGCTCCAGCTCATCGCCAAGCACAAGCTGGATGTGACCGAGGTCGCCCTGTCGAAGGTCACCGACGAGTTCATGGCGCACATCCGCGCCATGGGGCCGGACTGGGACCTGGACCAGACCACCGAGTTCCTCGTCGTCGCAGCGACCCTGCTCGATCTGAAGGCGGCCCGGCTGCTGCCCACCGCCGAGGTGGAGGACGAGGCGGACCTGGCGCTGCTCGAAGCGCGGGACCTGCTCTTCGCCCGGTTGCTCCAGTACCGCGCGTACAAGCGCATCGCGGAGATCCTCAGCGAGCGGCTGGCGTCCGAGGGGCGGCAGTTCCCCCGGACCGTGGGACTGGAGCCGCACCACGCCGAGCTGCTGCCCGAGGTCGTGATCAGCATCGGGGCGGAGGGCTTCGCCGCGCTGGCCGTGAAGGCGATGCAGCCGAAGCCCGAGCCGCAGGTGTACGTCGACCACATCCACGCACCACTGGTCAGCGTGCGGGAACAGGCCGAGATCGTGGTGGCGCGGCTGCGGGAGGCGGGCGGGATCAGCTTCCGTACGCTCACCGAGGACGCCCCGGACACCCTGACCGTCGTCGCCCGGTTCCTCGCGCTGCTGGAGCTGTACCGGGAGAAGGCCGTCGCGCTCGACCAGGACGAGGCGCTCGGGGAGCTGCTGGTGCGCTGGGCCGGGGGCGATGGGGCCGGGCCCGTCGTCACGGACGAGTTCGACCCCGAGACGCAGGACGTCCAGAAGGATGTGAAGGCATGAGCCAGCAGGAGAACACCGGCGTCGCGGATCTCGATCTCAGGCCCGCGCTGGAGGCCGTCCTCATGGTCGTGGACGAGCCCGCCACCGAGGAACACCTCGCCAAGGTGCTGGAGCGGCCCCGCAGGGCCGTCGCCGACGCGCTGCGGGAGCTGGCCGACGAGTACACCGTGCAGCGGCGCGGTTTCGAGCTGCGGCTGGTGGCGGGCGGCTGGCGCTTCTACACCCGTCCCGAGTACGCGGCGGCCGTGGAGGGCTTCGTCCTGGACGGCCAGCAGGCCCGGCTGACCCAGGCGGCGCTGGAGACCCTCGCGGTGGTCGCGTACCGCCAGCCGGTCAGCCGTTCCAGGGTCTCCGCGGTCCGCGGCGTGAACTGTGACGGGGTCATGCGGACCCTGTTGCAGCGGGGGCTGGTGGGGGAAGCGGGCGCGGAACCCGAAACAGGTGCGATCCTGTACAGGACGACGAACTACTTTCTGGAGCGGATGGGCCTGCGCGGCCTGGATGAGCTCCCGGAGCTCGCGCCCTTCCTCCCCGAGGCGGACGCGATCGAGGCTGAGACGCTAGAGGGTGTGCCGTCGTTCGATCCGGACGCACCGGACACCCCGGATACTCACGCAGACGACAAGACGGATTTTTGATGCGAAGCAGTGGCAGGAACAGCGGAAGCGGCGGCGGAGCCAGGAGCGGCGGCGGCAGGAGCGGCGGCAGCGGCAGCGGCAGGAACAACACCGGCAGCGGCAGGAACAGCAACCCGAACCCCCGGGTTTCCGGCTCCGAGCGCGACGACAAGAAGGAGCAGCGCCCCCGCCGGCCCCGCCCCGAGGAGCGCCGCTACGACGTGGGCAACGACAAGCCCGGCGGCGACGGCGGCACCCGCAAGGGCCGCGGCGCGGCCGCCCGCGGCGGTGCCAAGGGCGGCCCGAAGGCGGCGACCGGCGGCTCCAGGAGCAGCGGCCGCCGTGCCCCGTACGGCGCCCCGTCCCGTCCGCGCGAGCTCGACGCCAAGATCGAACAGCGCAACCGGGACCGGTACGCGGGCAAGGCGGACATCAGGACGCCCAAGACCCACCCGGGTGCCGAGCAGGAGGGTGAGCGGCTGCAGAAGGTCCTCGCCCGGGCCGGCATGGGCTCGCGCCGGGCGTGCGAGGAGCTGATCGAGCAGGCCCGCGTCGAGGTCAACGGCGAGATCGTCGTCGAGCAGGGCATGCGCGTCGACGTGAACAGGGACGAGATCAAGGTCGACGGTCTGACCGTGGCGGCCCAGTCCTACCTCTTCTTCGCGCTCAACAAGCCCGCCGGTGTCGTCTCCTCGATGGAGGACCCGGACGGCCGCCAGTGCCTCGGCGACTACGTCACCAACCGTGAGACGCGGCTCTTCCACGTCGGCCGGCTGGACACCGAGACCGAGGGCATCATCATGCTCACCAACCACGGTGAGCTGGCCCACCGTCTGACCCACCCCAAGTACGGGGTGAAGAAGACCTACCTGGCCGCCATCCAGGGACCGCTCCCGCGCGACCTGGGCAAGCGGCTCAAGGACGGCATCCAGCTGGAGGACGGGTACGCCCGCGCCGACCACTTCCGGGTCGTCGAGAACACCGGCAAGAACTACCTGGTCGAGGTGACCCTCCACGAGGGCCGCAAGCACATCGTCCGCCGGATGCTGGCCGAGGCCGGCTTCCCGGTCGAGCGTCTCGTGAGGACGTCCTTCGGGCCGATCCCGCTGGGCGACCAGAAGTCCGGCTGGCTGCGCCGCCTCACCAACACCGAGGTGGGCATGCTGATGCGCGAGGTCGGTCTGTAGGGAGCGCCCTTCACCGTCCGTTCCGAGGCCCGCGGCCGGTTCCTGTCTTCGATTTTCGAACAGGAACCGGCCGCGGGCCTTTCCCTGCGCCTCTTCCGCATTTATAGTCAGAGTGACTATTAAGGAGGCGGGCGTGAGTCTCGCGGATTTCCTCGATCCACTGCAGCAACCCCTGGTGACGGTGCTCGACACCCCGGTCAGCTGGACCGAGGTGCTGGGCTTCGGAAGCGGGGCGCTGTGCGTCTGGCTCGTGGCCCGCCAGCACCTCGCCAACTGGCCGATCGGCATCGCCAACAACCTCTTCTTCATCCTGCTGTTCACCCAGTCCGGTCTGTACGCAGACGCCGGACTCCAGATCGTCTTCATCGCCCTTGCCGCGTACGGCTGGTGGACCTGGACCCACGGGGGTGGACCGGGCTCACCGGACCTGCCGGTGCGGCACACCACGCGCACCGAATGGACCTGGCTGCTCGCGGCGGGGGCGGTGGGGACCGTCGCGCTCACCGTCCTGCTCGACCACGCGACCGACTCGACCGTGCCCTTCTGGGACGCCCTGACGACCGCGCTGTCCCTGACGGCGACGTACGGACAGTGCCGGAAGCTCGTCGAGTCCTGGTGGCTCTGGATCGCCGCCGACGTGGTGTACATCCCGCTGTACGCGTACAAGGAGCTCTATCTGACCTCGCTGCTGTACGTCGGCTTCCTGACGCTCTGCCTGATCGGCCTGCGCAACTGGAAGCGCGATCTCGCGGGGCAGTGGCCCCGGCCGGTGGGGGTGGCGGCATGAAGCGCCACGGCCACGGGCTGGTCCTCGGCAAGTTCTATCCGCCGCACGCCGGCCACCACCACCTCGTCCGCACCGCCCAGGACCGCTGCGAGCGGCTGACCGTCCTGGTCTGCGCCGCCTCCGTGGAGTCCGTCCCGCTCGCCGACCGGGTGGCCTGGATGCGGGAGGTGCACCCGGACGTACGGGTCGTCGGCGCCGTCGACGACATCCGCATGGACCTCCACGACCCGGTGATCTGGGACGCGCACATGGCCGTCTTCACCGGGGCCGTGCCCGAGCCGGTCGACGCCGTCTTCACCTCGGAGTCGTACGGGGACGAACTCGCCCGCCGGTTCGGCGCCGAATCCGTCTGCGTCGACCCCGACCGCACGGTCTTCCCGGTCTCCGGCACCGCCGTCCGCAAGGACCCGGTCGGCTGCTGGGACTTCCTGGAACCGCCGGTACGGGCCGCCCTCGCCCGCCGGGTCGTCGTCCTCGGCGCGGAATCCACCGGCACCACGACCCTGGCCCGCGCCCTCACCGACCACTACCGCGCACGCGGCGGCGTCTGGGCGCGGACCCGGTACGTCGCCGAGTACGGACGGGAGTTCAGCGAACGGAAACTGGCCGGGCTGCGCGAGCGGTGGCCCGGTGCCCAGTGGGAGGACGTCAGCTTCACCACCGGCGACTTCCCGCTGATCGCCGAGGCCCAGAACGCGAAGGAGGAGGCCGCCGCGCGCACCGGGTCGCCGGTGCTCATCTGCGACACCGACTCCTTCGCCACCACCGTCTGGCACGAGCGGTACATCGGCGGACGCAACCCGCTCGTCGAGGAGACCGCCGACCGGGTCGCCCACCACCTGTGGCTGCTCACCGACCACGAGGGCGTCGCCTTCGAGGACGACGGACTGCGCGACGGCGAAGAACTGCGGCCCTGGATGACCGACCGGTTCCGCGCCGAACTCACCCGCACGGGAAGGGAGTTCATCGAAATCACCGGCACCCGTCAGGAACGCCTGGCCGCCGCGGTCGCCGCCGTCGACGCACTGCTGGCCGACGGCTGGAACTTCGCCGCGCCCCTGCCGGAGCACCGATGAGCACCGGGGTGCCCGAAGGGTACGACCCGTACGCCTTCGAACCCTTCGCGGTCACCGTCGACCTCGCCGTCTTCACGGTCCGCGACGGCCGGCTGCACGTCCTGCTCGTCGAACGGGGCGCCGATCCGTACAAGGGCCACTGGGCGCTGCCCGGCGGTTTCGTACTGCCCCGCGAGTCCGCCGAGACCGCCGCCCGCCGGGAACTGGCCGAGGAGACCGGGCTGACCGGGGGCACCGCCGGCGCCCTCCACCTGGAACAGCTGCGCACCTACACCGACCCGGACCGCGACCCCAGGATGCGGGTCGTCTCGGTCGCCTACGCCGCGCTCGTACCGGACCTTCCGGAACCGCGCGGCGGCGGCGACGCGGCCGGCGCCCGGTGGTGGGACGCCGGAGGGACCGGCCCGCTCGCCTTCGACCACGACCGGATCCTCGCCGACGCGCACGACCGGATCGGCGCCAAGCTCGAATACAGCTGTCTGGCCACCGCCTTCTGCCCGCCCGAATTCACCCTGGGGGAACTCCAGCAGGTGTACGAGACGGTCTGGGGCGTCGAGCTGGACCGGCCCAATTTCCGGCGCAAGGTCCTCACCACGCCCGGCTTCGTCCAGGCCGTGGAGGGATCGCCGCGCCGCACCGGCGGACGGGGAAAACCGGCCGCGCTCTACCGGGCGGGTGCCGCTACCGCCCTGCACCCACCACTGCTGAGACCGGAAGGAAGAAGAACGTGATCGTGACCAGGACCATCACCAAACAGGCCGCCACCGGCGCGCTGACCGGGCTCGCGCTCGGCGACGCACTGGGCTTCCCGACCGAGTTCAACAACGTTCCGTCGATCCTCGCCAAGTGCGGACCGTGGCGCACGATGCGGCTGCCGAAGCCGGCGATCGTCACCGACGACACCCAGATGACGCTGGCCCTGGGGCGGGGCATCCGCACCGCCATGGACTGCGGACTGCTCACCCCGCTGCGGCTGGCCCGCCCGGTGCGCGAGGAGTTCGTCGACTGGTACCACTCGCCCGACAACAACCGCGCGCCCGGCCGCACCTGCATGACCGCCTGCCGGCTGCTCGACAGCGACCGGCTCTGGCAGGAGGCCAGCCAGACCGGCTCCAAGGGCTGCGGCGCCAACATGCGGGTCGCCCCGATCGGACTCGTCCCCGGACTCAGCGACGAACAGCGCTCCGGCGCCGCCCAGTTGCAGGCCGCCCTCACCCACGGGCACCCGACCGCGCTCGCCGCGTCCGACCTCACGGCCCGCGCCGTGTATCTGCTGGCGCAGGGGGCGGAACCCATGGGCCTGGTCGGCCAGTTGCGCAGTTACGCGTACGAGAACAGCGGCCGGTACCTCACGCGCTGGCTCGGCGACCTCTGGCGGTACGCGGGCGACGCCTCGCCCGAGCTGTACATCCAGCGCGGCTGGGAGGAATGCCTCACCGCCCTGGCCCGCGTCCAGGACGCGCTGCGCGACCCGTCCCCGGAGACCGACCCCTGCGAGGCGACCGGCGACGGCTGGATCGCCGAGGACGCCCTGGCCACCGCCCTGCACTGCTTCCTGCTCTTCCCCGAGGACCCCGTCACCGCACTCCGCCGCGCCGCCTGCACCCGGGGCGACTCGGACTCCCTCGGCTGCCTGACCGGCGCGTTCGCCGGGGCGCACCTGGGGGCGGCGGCCTGGCCCAAGGAGTGGGCGGAGCGGATCGAGTACCGGAGCGATCTGCTGTCGCTGGGGGCGCTCTGGGATTCTTGATCCATGCGTATGGACACCAAGCAGCTCAGGGAGGCCGGTCTGCCGGTCACCGACCTCGGCCCGGTCCTCGCCGGGGAGCGCCACCCGCTGCTCTTCGCCACGGTCTCCGGGGCGCATCTGTACGGGTTCCCCTCCAAGGACTCGGATGTGGACCTTCGGGGGGTCCATCTCCTGCCCGCGGCCGACCTCGTGGGACTGCGCGAGGCCGAGGAGACCCGCTCGCGGATGTGGGACCGGGACGGGACCGAGATGGATCTCGTCACGCACGACCTGCGGAAGTTCGTCCGGCTGATGCTGAAGCCCAACGGCTACGTGCTGGAACAGCTGCTCTCGCCACTGGTCGTGCACACCGGCGAGGCGCACGCGGAACTGGTGGAGCTGGCACCGGGCGTGGTCACCCGCAACCACGCCCACCACTACCGGGGGTTCGCGGGCACCCAGTGGCGGCTCTTCGGGAGGACCGGTGAGCTGAAGCCGCTGCTGTACACGTTCCGGGCACTGCTCACCGGGATCCACCTGATGCGCAGCGGTGAGGTGCGGGCGCATCTGCCGACCCTCCTCGGGGAGGTGGCGGCGCCCGCGTACCTGCCCGAACTGATCGAGGCGAAGGCCGAGGCCGAGCACGGGGGAGCGCAGGGCCTGAACGGGGAGGCGGTGTCGCGGGACGTCGAGGCGCTGCACGGGGTGCTGGACGAGGCCCGGGCGGAGTCGGCGCTGCCGGCCACGGCCGGCGGGTTCGAGGCGCTGCACGACCTCGTGGTGCGTACGCGGTTGACGGGCGGTCTCCCGGCCTCCTGAGCCGGAGGACTAGGGCCGGTCCACGGACGCCCGGCGGGTGCGGATCAGGAAGTCCTCGATCCGCGCCCGGTCCGGCTCCTGGGGGAGCGGGGAGTTCCGCGCCGTCTCCTCGCTCTCCTCCATGAGGCGGTTCATGCGGCGTTCGACCTCCTCCCACGGGACCTCGCCCCGCTTCACCGCCAGCAGTTCGTCGCGGGCCGCACCCACCCCGATCGTGAGCTCACCGGTGCGCAGCAGGTCCCGGCCGGAGCCCAGGAGCCGCAGCAGATGCATGGCGTGCTTCCAGCGCGGCGCCCCGTACTGCCGTACGTCCGCCTCCAGCTTCCTGCGCTGGCCCCAGGCGTAACGGGTGAACGTCCGGTGGGCCAGCCGGGACAGGAACGCGCCGCGCAGGGAGAGGAGTTCCCGGCCCACGTCGTCGATGTGCTCCACCAGCGGGGAGTGCAGGCACTCCAGCACATTGGGGTTGGCGCGCAGCGCCAGCTCGCAGAAGCGTTCCAGCTCCCAGGAGAACTGCTCCGGTGCCGGGCCGTCGACATGCGTCGGCGGCTTCTCGAACCGCCAGAACAGCGGGGTCGGCGCGAGGAACACGCCGCGCCGGTCGGTGTCGCTCCCCTCCGTGGCGAGCCCGAAGGCGCGCGAGCCCATCACACAGGAGTAGACCGTGTGGTCGCGTACGAGAGCCTCGGGATCAGGGGTGGTCATGCCGGCGAGGCTACGTGAGCGGCAGCGGTCCGCACCGGGGCACCCCGGGCCGTAGTTCCGGCACGGGGTGCCCCGCTCAAGTGGCAGAAGCCCGGGTTCTGATCGACATTGTCGATAAATCATCCCCTCAGGAGAGGCAGAACCATGGCAGGAAACGATCTCGGCAGCCTGCTCGGCGGCTTGCTGGGCGGCGGTGGCCAGGGCGGCGGCCAGAGCGGCGGCCAGGGCGGCGCGGGGAACATCCTCGGCGCCCTGCTGGGTGCGCTCGGCGGCGGTCAGGGCGGCCAGGGCGGTACGGGCGGCGGCAACGCGCTCGAAGGGCTGATCGGGATGCTCACCAGATCCGGCCTCGTCGACCAGGCGCACTCCTGGGTCGGCACCGGGGAGAACCAGGCGGTCAGCGGCGCCCAGATCGCCGAGGCACTGCCGGACGAGACGCTCCGGAAGGTCGCCCGGGAGACAGGGGTGAGCACGGAGCAGGCGGCCGACCAGATCGCCCGCTCGCTGCCGACCGCGGTCGACAGGCTGACCCCGTCCGGGGAGGTGCCGGAGGGCCGCTCGATCGAGGAACTGGTCCGCGAGCAGCAGCTCTGACGGCGGAAGCGGCCCGAGGTCTGTCCGGCGGATCGCAGCCGGGCGGCCCTCGGGCCGCGATCGTGTGCCCGCCCCGTCCCGCCGTGTGCCCGCCCCGTCTCACGGACAGAGCACCCGGACCGCGCGACCCGCCACCCATCTAGGCTGATCGGGCAGGGATCGAGCACGAAGAACCGAGGAGCACGACGTGGCGGTACGAGCGGTCCGCGGAGCCGTCCAGCTGGAGCGGGACGAGGCCGGACACATGGGTGAGCAGGTCGGTGCCCTGCTCACCGCCGTCCTCGAACGCAACAGCCTCGTCGCGGACGACCTGATCAGCATCTGGTTCACGGCCACCCCGGACCTGCACAGCGATTTCCCGGCCGCCGCCGCGCGCGGGCTCGGTATTGTCGACGTACCGCTGATCTGCGCCCAGGAGCTGGACATCGCGGGCGCCATGCCCCGCGTGGTGCGCATCCTCGCGCATGTCGAGACCTACCTTCCCAAGTCCGAGATCGCCCACGTGTACCTCGGTGCCACCGCCGCACTCCGCAAGGACATCGCCCAGTGAGAACCGCCGTCGTCATCGGAACGGGCCTCGTCGGCACGTCCGCAGCCCTCGCCCTCGCCGGGCGCGGCATCCGGGTCCACCTCGTCGACCACGACCCCGGGTCGGCCCGTACCGCAGCCGCGCTGGGCGCCGGTACGGACGAGGCGCCCGAGGAGCGGGTGGACCTGGCGATCATCGCCGTACCGCCCGCCCATGTGGCCACCGTGCTGGCCACCGCCATACGGGACGGCATCGCCCGCGGCTACCTGGACGTCGCCAGCGTGAAGGGCGGACCGCGCCGCGAGCTGGAGGCCCTCGGCCTCGACCTCACGCCCTACATCGGTACGCACCCCATGGCCGGCAAGGAGCGGTCGGGCCCTCTCGCCGCCACCGCGGACCTGTTCGAGGGGCGGCCCTGGGTCCTCACCCCGACCCGGGACACCGACACCGAGGTGCTCAACCTCGCCCTGGAACTGGTCGCGCTCTGCCGTGCCGTCCCGGTCGTCATGGACGCCGACGCGCACGACCGGGCCGTCGCCCTGGTCTCCCACACCCCGCAGCTGATCTCGTCGATGGTCGCCGCCCGCCTGGAGGAGGCCGACGAGACCGCCGTACGCCTCTGCGGCCAGGGCATCAGGGACGTCACCCGGATCGCCGCCTCCGACCCCCGGATGTGGGTGGAGATCCTCTCCGCCAACCCCGGCCCGGTCGCCGACGTGCTGGCCGGGGTGGCCGCCGACCTGGACGAGACGGTACGGGCGCTGCGCGGCCTGGAGTCCGGCGACGACGACAAGCGCCGCGAGGGCACCGAGGGCATCGAGGACGTCCTGCGCCGCGGCAACGCGGGCCGGGTCAGGGTGCCCGGCAAGCACGGGACCGCCCCCACCGCGTACGAGATGGTGTCGGTGCTGATCAGCGACCGGCCGGGCGAGCTGGCCGGGATCTTCGCCGACGCCGAACGGGCCGGGGTCAACGTCGAGGACGTGCGCATCGAGCACGCCACCGGGCAGCAGGCCGGCCTGGTCCAGCTGATGGTCGAGCCGAGCGCGGTCCCCGCACTGAGCGCGGCACTGCGCGAGCGCGGCTGGTCGATACGGCAGTAGGCGGGCCGGGACCGGGAGGCCGTTGTCCACAGGGGTGCGGAGGCCCGCTCCGACACTCGGTAACCTTGTGCGGGGCGGGTTCGCACACGTCCCCGTCCCGCCCACCCCGTGTACCAGGAAGGTGTCCACCACCGTGGAAACCCGTACGGCCCCGGCCGCAGTGATCGTCGCCATCGACGGGCCCTCCGGCACCGGCAAGTCGAGCACGTCCAAGGCCGTCGCCGCGCAGCTCGGCCTCAGCTACCTGGACACCGGCGCTCAGTACCGGGCGATCACCTGGTGGATGCTGAACAACGGCATCGACGTCCAGGACGCGGTGGAGGTGGCGACCGCGGCCGCCAAGCCGGTCATCGTCTCCGGTACGGACCCGGCCGCCCCGACGATCACCGTCGACGGCGAGGACGCCTCGGGCCCGATCCGCACCCAGGAGGTCACCTCCAGGGTCAGCGCCGTCAGCGCCGTCCCCGAGGTGCGCTCCCGGATCACCGAGCTGCAGCGCACCATCGCCGCCGCGGCCGAGCGGGGCATAGTGGTCGAGGGCCGTGACATCGGTACCACGGTCCTGCCCGACGCCGACCTGAAGATCTTCCTCACCGCCTCCCCGGAGGCACGCGCCGCCCGGCGCAGCGGAGAGGTCAAGGGCTCCGACCTCGCCGCCACCAGGGAAGCGCTGATCAAGCGGGACGCGGCCGACTCCGGCCGCAAGACCTCTCCGCTGGCCAAGGCGGACGACGCCGTCGAGGTGGACACCACCGAGCTGACCCTTCAGCAGGTCATCGAGTGTGTCGTCACCCTCGTCGAGGAGAAGCGGGCCACGAAGTGACCCAGGTCACGGACCGCCCCTCACCGCGCGGAGCGGCGGTGGGGCGCGGGATCGGTATCGGGCTGATGTACGGGCTGTGGAAGCCCCGGGTCCTGGGCGCGTGGCGGGTTCCCGCCTCCGGACCCGTCATACTCGCGGTGAACCACTCGCACAACATCGACGGTCCGATGCTGATGGGCACCGCGCCCCGGCCCGTCCACTTCCTGATCAAGAAGGAGGCGTTCGTCGGCCCGCTCGACCCGTTCCTGCGCGGAATCGGTCAGCTGAAGGTGGACCGCACGACCGTCGACCGCACCGCCATCACCCACGCCCTCGGCGTGCTGGAGGAGGGCGGGGCCCTCGGGATCTTTCCCGAGGGCACCAGGGGCGAGGGCGACTTCGCCTCCCTGCGTGCCGGGCTCGCGTACTTCGCGGTACGCAGCGGAGCGCCGATCGTGCCCGTGGCCGTCCTGGGAAGCACCGAGCGCCGCGGACGGTTGATATCGGCACTGCCGCCGCTGCGCAGCCGGGTCGATGTCGTCTTCGGCGACGCCTTCGAGGCGGGCGACGGCAGCGGGCGGCGTACGCGCAAGGCGCTGGACGAGGCGACGGTACGGATCCAGGCGCGGCTGACCGCCCACCTGGACGAGGCCAGGCGCTTCACCGGGCGGCCGGGTAAGTAAGACTTGAGTAGTGGGCCGCGCAGTAGTGGTCCATCGATGATGATGCAAAGAGGAACGGACTTCATGAACGACCAGATTCACTCCGACGGCTCGGACCACGAGCACGGAGCGCTTGGCGACGCCGAGTACGCGGAGTTCATGGAGCTCGCCGCGGAGGAGGGCTTCGACCTCGAAGAGGTCGAGGGCGCCATCGACGAGGCCGGTCACGGGCCGCTGCCCGTGCTCGCCGTCGTCGGCCGGCCCAATGTCGGCAAGTCGACCCTGGTGAACCGGATCATCGGCCGCCGCGAGGCCGTCGTCGAGGACAAGCCCGGCGTCACCCGTGACCGCGTCACCTACGAGGCGGAGTGGGCCGGCCGCCGCTTCAAGGTCGTCGACACCGGCGGCTGGGAGCAGGACGTGCTGGGCATCGACGCCTCCGTCGCCGCCCAGGCCGAGTACGCCATCGAGGCGTCCGACGCGGTCGTCTTCGTGGTCGACTCGACCGTCGGCGCGACCGACACCGACGAGGCCGTCGTCAAGCTGCTGCGCCGGGCCGGCAAGCCGGTGGTGCTCTGCGCCAACAAGGTCGACGGACAGAGCGGCGAGGCGGACGCCACCGCCCTGTGGTCGCTGGGCCTCGGCGAGCCGCACCCGGTCTCCTCGCTGCACGGCCGCGGCACCGGCGATCTGCTCGACGCCGTGCTCGAAGCGCTGCCCGAGGCCCCGGCGCAGCGCTTCGGCACCGCGGTCGGCGGCCCGCGCCGGATCGCGCTCATCGGCCGTCCCAACGTCGGCAAGTCCTCGCTGCTGAACAAGGTCGCCAACGAGGACCGCGTCGTCGTCAACGAGCTCGCGGGCACCACCCGCGACCCGGTCGACGAGCTGATCGAGCTCGGCGGCATCACCTGGAAGTTCATCGACACGGCCGGCATCCGCCGCCGCGTCCACCTCCAGGAGGGCGCGGACTACTACGCCTCGCTGCGTACCGCCGCCGCCGTGGAGAAGGCCGAGGTCGCCGTCGTACTGATCGACGCGGGCGAGTCCATCAGCGTCCAGGACCAGCGCATTATCACCATGGCCGTGGAGGCCGGCCGGGCCATGGTGATCGCGTTCAACAAGTGGGACACCCTCGACGAGGAGCGCCGCTACTACCTGGAGCGCGAGATCGAGACGGAGCTCGCGCAGATCGCGTGGGCGCCGCGGGTCAATGTCTCGGCCGTCACCGGCCGGCACATGGAGAAGCTCGTCCCGGCGATCCAGACCGCCCTCGCCAGCTGGGAGACCCGTGTCCCCACCGGCCGGCTGAACGCCTTCCTCGGCGAGATCGTCGCCTCCCACCCGCACCCCGTCCGCGGCGGCAAGCAGCCCCGGATCCTCTTCGGCACCCAGGCCGGTACCAAGCCGCCGCGCTTCGTACTGTTCGCCTCGGGCTTCCTGGAGCACGGCTACCGGCGGTTCGTCGAGCGCCGGCTGCGTGAGGAGTTCGGCTTCGAGGGCACCCCGATCCACATCTCGGTGCGGGTCCGCGAGAAGCGCGGCCGCAACAAGTAGCACCCACGGGCGCACGACTGAGCCCCGGACCGTCTCGGACGAGAGACGGTCCGGGGCTCAGTCACGGACCGGGTGCCCCGCGGACGTGCGGTCAGGCGCCCCGCGAGCCCGGCGGCAGGGCCGCCGGCTGGGTGCGCCCGGAGTGCCGGCCCATCCGCTGCCAGGAACCGAGGCCTCCGGTGCCGGTCCCGGTGCTGTGTCCGGTGGCGCCTCCCGTCACGGCGAGGCCGGTGGAGAAACCGGCGGAGTGGCCCGAGTGGCCGCTCAGCGGGAGGCGGCTGCCGAAGAGCCCGGAGCCGAAGGCCAGGAAGCCGAGATTCTCCTCGCCGCTCCGATCACCCGGCAGCGCCCGGAACGAGCGGCGGTACTCGGAGTACAGCGCGTCGTAGATCGGGGTGTGGGACTGACCGCCCGATGGCTCCTGCGAGGGCCGCATGGCAGGGATCGGGCTCGGGCGCTGGTGGGAGGAGTCGTATGAGTGCACGTATGTGCCAACGACACCGGTGTCGGTCGGATGCGGGCGCGGCGGAGAATTAGCTGTTCGCCGCTGGTGCGAGGGGCCGGCGGCCACGATCAGGTACCGGCCAGCGGCATCGCTGCGGCGACCAGGAGCCCCTTGGCCGCGGCCCTGTCCAGGGCGTCGCGCAGCAGGTCCTCGCGGGGCTGCTGGCCGATCGACCCGGCCGGGGCGGCGAAGACGAGGACGGTCTGCGACTTGTTGGCCGCGGTCCGCCAGCCCTCGGTGACCTGGAGCGGCGCGTGCGCCTGCCACCAGGCGACCGGCGCGCCGCCGCCGGTGCCCGGCTGGAGCACGGCGTGCAGCTGGCCCATGGCGAGCAGGATCGACCAGCCGTGCAGTACGGCGGGCACCTGGTCCGTCCGGTGGACCGGGTGGAAGCCCTGCTCCAGCAGCAGCTGGAGGAATTCGTCGCCCCGGCTGCCGTCCGTGCCCGGCCGGGCGATCGCGCCGGTCGGCTCCACGACGAGGGCCGGGTGCAGCTCGTCGTCGATCAGGACGAGGCCGCTGGTGATGCCGAGGACGGCCTGTTCGGTGGGGGCGTCCTGCGGCCGGCCGGCGCCGGCACCGTCGACGTGCGGGCCCTCGCCGCCGGTGATGCTGCGTACGGCGCCCTGGAGCTGCTCCTCGGCGACCTGGACGACCTGCGAGGGGATGCACGTCGCGTGGGCGAAGGCGAGGACGGCGGTCTCGTCGCCGACGAAGAGCACCGTGCTGGTGCGTTCCTGCTCGGAGTCTCCGGGGGTGCGGCAGGAAGTGCAGTCGTAACTGCCCGGGGCGTTGTCGCCGACGAGCAGCCGGTCGGCTTCGGCATCGCCGATCTCGGCGCGTACGTCCTCGCTGACGTCGAGCATGCGCGGCACGGGTGGCTCCTCGAACTCGGTACGTGCGCCGGGCGGTTCCCGGCTCATGGAAATGACAACGGGCGAGCCGCGGCCGGGGTCACGCGAGAAAGGGAACGTAATCGAACCAACCGGCCCAGAGGGTGAATCCCGGGGCCCGGGAGTGCACTTGGGGACCGTTCGGGCCGGTCCGGGGGCCCGCGATGTGGTCGACTCGACGATGCGGCGGCGCACCGAATACGGCAGCAAAGCGACAAAGTGGGGAAGCGGGCGAGTTTACCGCTGGCCGAAATTCGCCCCTACATGGAGTGAACCGCGGACCGGCCTTTGCCGTCATGGCAAGTGCAGCCTGCCGCTGATCAGCCGAACCGGGAGACATGGCGTTTCATGCACATTTCTTTCCTGCTCCACAACGCCTACGGAGTCGGGGGCACGATCCGCACGACGTTCAATCTCGCCGGGGCGCTGGCCGGTCACCACGACATCGAGATCGTGTCGGTCTTCCGGCACCGTGACGTCCCCGCGCTGGGCGCCCCCGAGGGGGTGCGCATGAGCCACCTCGTCGACCTGCGGAAGAAGAGCCCGACGTACGACGGCGACGCCGCCGAGTACGCCCGCCCGGCGACGGTGTTCCCCCGCGGCGACAGCAGGTACCGGCAGTACAGCAGGCTGTCCGACGCACGGGTGGCGGACCATCTGCGGTCGCTGGAGGCGGACGTCGTGGTCGGCACCCGGCCGGGTCTCAACGTGCACATCAGCAGGCAGGCACGCCGCGGCCCGGTCCGGATCGGACAGGAGCACCTCACCCTCGACAGCCACAGCTACCGGCTCCGCCGCGAGATCGCGCACCGCTACCCCCTGCTCGACGCGATCACCACCGTCACCGAGGCCGACGCCCGGGCCTACCGGACCGGGTTCAAACTCCCCGGCGTACGGATCGAGGCCATCGCCAACAGCGTGCCCGAACCGGCCGTCCCGCCCGCCGACGGCGACAGCAAGTGGGTGATCGCCGCGGGCCGGCTGCACAAGGTCAAGCGGTACGACCTGCTCGTCCGGGCGTTCGCCGACGTGGTCGCGGTCCGCCCGGACTGGCGGCTGCGCATCTACGGCGGCGGTGACGCGACCGGGAACGAACGGGCGGTGCTGCTCGCGCTCATCGAGGAACTCGGGCTGCACAACCACGTGTTCCTGATGGGGCCGGTCAATCCGCTGGAGGCCGAGTGGCCCAAGGGGTCGATCGCCGCGGTCACTTCGGACCGCGAGTCCTTCGGCATGACCATCGTCGAGGCGATGCGCTGCGGCCTGCCGGTCGTCGCCACCGACTGCCCGCACGGCCCCCGCGAGATCATCGACGACGGCACCGACGGACGGCTGGTGCCCGTCGGCGACACGGCGGCCGTGTCCGAGGCCCTGCTCGGCCTGATCGGCGACGACGAGGCACGGCACCGTGCGGGACGCGCCGCGCTGGCCGCGTCGCAGCGGTTCGACCCGGCACGGATCGCCGAACGCCATGAACGGCTCTTCACCGAACTCGCCTCGCGGGGCCCGCGCGACCGCTCGCACGGCGCGCTGAGCACCACACTGCACCGCGCCAGGGGCACCGTGCTGGACGGGGCGTACGCCCTGCGCTACAAGGCAGCCGCCGTGATCCGCAAGGGGAAGACCGCATGACCGTCTCCACAGGGCGAAGGACGCCGAGGGCCGACTGCACCGCTGGACCGGGCGGCGGGATCACCTTCGATCTCGACCTCGGCCGCCGCGAGGACGAGGAGGCGCCCGAACTGCTGCTCCGGCTGCGCGGCGCCAAGGGCAGGGGCGACGGCGACACCGTACGGCTGCCGCTGAGCCCGCTGCGCGACGGGCGGCTGCGCGCGGTGCTGCCGGGCACCCCGGAGCCCGCGGAGGGCCGCTGGGACGTCTATCTGCGGGAGCCCGGCGCGCCGGACGGCACGGAGGTGGCCGTCGAGCCCGGCATCCGGGATCTGCGGCTGCTCGTCGGGCAGGTACCGCAGAGCGGGCGGATCGCGGTCCGGATCCCGTACCCGACCCTCGACGGCCGGCTCGCCGTGCGCTGCTGGCTCCGCGCACCGCATGCCGAGGCCGGGCCGGTGACCTTCGACGGGCACGGAATGACCGTCGAGGGCACGCTGTACGGCACCGGCCTCGGTACCGACGCCCGTGTCGAGGCGCGGGCGCCCGGCGCGCAGGGCCGGGTCCTGCGGGTGCCGGTCACGGGGAAGGAGGGCACCTTCGCCTTCACGCTCCCCCTCGACGAACTGGCCGACGGGGCCGTCACCGAGCCCCGGCTGTGGACGCTCTGGCTGATCCCCGGTGCGACGGAGGACGGGCCGGCCGGCGGCGTACGGATCTCCCGCATCCTCGACGACGTCTGGGACCGCAAGAAGATCTTCGTCTACCCGGGCCGCAGCACCGGGGAGGGCGGCCGGGCCACGCCCTGCTACACCACCGACAACGACCTCTGCGTACGGCTCGAACCGGAACCCGCCCCCTGAGGGCCGCCGGGGCGGTTGCGGACCCGGGCTGTCCGCGACCCCTGGCAGACTCGCCGTCATGTTGGAGACCTCGGCACGACTGCTGCGTCTGCTCTCGCTGCTCCAGGCGCACCGCGACTGGTCCGGCGCCGATCTCGCCGACCGGCTCGGGGTCACCCCGCGGACCGTCCGGCGCGACGTCGACAAGCTCCGCGAGCTGGGCTACCCGGTCAACGCCAGCCCCGGCACCGGCGGCGGGTACCAGCTCGGCGCCGGCGCCCAGCTGCCGCCGCTGCTCCTGGACGACGAGGAGGCCGTCGCCGTCGCCGTCGGCCTGCGCACCGCGGCGGGCAACGGGGTCGAGGGCATCGGCGAGACCTCCGTACGCGCCCTGACCAAGCTCGAACAGGTGCTGCCGGACCGGCTCCGGCGCCGGGTGAACGCGCTGAACACCTTCACCGTGCCGCTGCTCCGCGGGCCCGGCGCCTCGGTCGCCGACGCGGGTGTCCTGACCGAACTCGCCGGGGCCTGCCGGGACGGGGAGCGGCTGCGCTTCGAGTACCGGGACCACTCCGGCTCCGTCTCGCGCCGGAGTGTCGAACCGTACCGGCTGGTGTGCACCGAGCGCCGCTGGTACCTCGTCGCCTGGGACCTGGACCGTGCGGACTGGCGTACGTTCCGGGCGGACCGGATCACCCCGACGCCGCCGCACGGGCCGAGGTTCGTCCCCCGGGAGCCACCCGCCGAGGACCTGGCCGCCTATGTCGCCAGGGGGATCTCCACGACCGTGTACCCGCTGCACGCGGTGATCCGGCTGAAGGCGGGGATCGAGCGAGTGGCCGAGCGGCTCTCGCCCGCCGCCGGGGTGCTGGAGGCCCTCGATGCCGACACCTGTCTGCTGCGCACCGGAGCGATGGGCATGGACGAGATGGTCGTCCATGTGATGCTGCTGGGTTTCGACTTCGAGGTCGTCGAACCACCGGAGCTGAAGGACGCGATCAAGGTCGCCAGGGACCGGCTGACCAGGGCGCTGGACTGAGCGCCGGCCGCGGCGACGCCATACGGACGGCCGGGGCCCTCCCGCTATACCAGTGGTGGTCGAGGGCTGTCCCGTACCGCGGAGTGAATATTGTGACCAAAGGATAAGGCTGCCATAAGGAAGCGTGAATTCCCGGCGACATGCTCATTTACGCGGGTTATTCGGTGCGGGAATTGCATCCGATCGGCACGGGATATTCCGCTCCGATTCCGGGCTTTCCGAATGATCATTGTCAGGGTTGTGTGATTACTGTGCGTCGGGTCCGGGGCGGCCTGTCCGGGTGGCGTGATTCGTACCGAGCACGTGTCGTGATCCTGTGACACAAGTGTGACCGGCAGGGAACGTGAGGATGCCCTGCGACGGCGGGCGCCCCGGCTTCCGCCGCCGCTCGCGGCCGCCTACGGTGAGGGGCATGGCACCCATACCGACCCCTTCCGCCCAGCCCGACGACGCGCCCGACGCGTACGTCGGCCTCGCCGCCGACGCCGCCGAACGACGGGCCCGCAGCCATGGCTGGACCACCGTCAGATCACTGCCGCCGGGCGCGATCATCACCATGGAGTTCCGCGGCGGCCGGATCAACTTCGAGGTCGACGGAGCCGTCGTCACCCGCTGCTGGGTGGGCTGAGGCCCCCGCGGCGCGGGAACCCGGGCCCGGACACGAGTGAAGGCCCCGACATCGGTCGGGGCCTTCACTCGTGTCCGGGGAGCGGCTGTGCGTACCGGCTCCCTCGCCGGGGCTCAGCCGCCGGCCACCGGGCGGGCCGGGGTCGTCGAGCCGCCGCGCGGTGTGCGGTCGGCGTGCGGCGGGCGCCGGCTGCCGGCCGGGGTGACCGGGGTCCGCTCCGAGCGCACCACATGCGCCGGATGCGAGGCGTGCGCCCGCGGGCGGGTGCCCGTGCTGCCCGCGGCCACCGAGACCACCGGCTCCCGGGCCGGGGCCTCGCCGCCGTCCGGCCGCGGCAGCAGCACGGTCCGGGGACCTCCGGCCGCGACGGGCACGGAGGGAACGGGGCGGCCGAATCCCCGCAGGTTCTCGCGCTGGGCGAAGATCCAGGCCTCGGCCCGGGTGATCAGCGGCTCGACCCAGGGCAGGCCCAGCATGATCAGCAGGCCCGCGGCCCAGCCCAGCAGGACATCGCTGAGCCAGTGCGTACCGAGATAGACGGTGGTGAGGCCGACACCCAGCGACACGATCGCCGACATGGCCGACAGATAGCGCCGGGCTCGTGGGGTGGTGGCCAGATAGGCGAGGATTCCCCAGGTCACAACCGCGTTGGCGGTGTGCCCGGAGGGAAATATGTCGCCGCCGGCGAAGAGTTCGGCGGAGCCGATCTGGGTCGCGTAGTGCGGGCCGAGGCGGCCCAGGCCGATCTTGACCGCGCCGACCGTCACATTGAGCAGCAGCAGCGCCGCGCCCAGCGTCAGCAGGGGGCGCAGCGTGTGCTGCCGCCAGGAGCGCCAGCCGAGCCAGCAGGCCACCATCGTGGCGGTGGGGCCGCGCTGGCCGAGCACGATGTAGTAGTCGAGGAAGGCATGGATTTCCGGCCACTGCTGATACGGCCGGAAGAGCATGACCTTCCAGTCCAGGGTCACCAGCCAGGACGAGACCAGCACGGCAATGACGATGGCGAGATAGAACGCCAACGTCCCGCCGAAGAGTGCGATGCGGTGACGGCTCATCCGCGGTGGCTCTATCTTCGGCGGCTCCGGCTCCCGGTCCAGCCGGGCAAAGATGTCGGTACGCACCCAATCGACGTTACAGCGCGTTAGCGAGCGGCCAGGTCGATCCGGTCTCTTTGTGATGACGATGTGATGTGGACTATGTCTCAGCGGGGTCTTAATTCCTGATCCGTGCAAGCGTCCCGGCGGCACTTCGCGCTATTGATTTCGCACGCATTTCGGAAGGGTGTTTGGGCCCGGACAGAAAAGCGCAGGAGGTGCCGGTATGAATTTATCCGGGCCCGGGAGGAGGTGAAACGGAACGTGCCGATCCGGTTACTGGCCGCTTTCGGCGCGGGCCCGGCGGGTGCTCCGCGGGGGCGGCCGGGTACCGTCCCGTTCCGGGGGTGCCGGGTGTCCTCGCAGGTCCGGACGGCGGGTCGGCGTGGCGTACGCCACACCCCGCGGCCCGACCGGGTATGAGGTGGGCCACGTGTGAGGGGTCCGAACTCGCGTACGCTGACGGCCACTCGCCCGTCGATGCCGGGCCATGAGGAGCGGCGAACCGCCGCGTCCCCGGTTGGCCCGCCGAGCGCGAGGAACCTTTGGGAGGTACATGCATGTCAGGGACGACCGCAGCCCGGCTCCGGCTGCGCACGGCGGCCGACGGTGCCAATCGATGGGTCGTCCTCGTCGTCCTCTGCCTCAGCCTCCTGCTCGTGGCGCTCGACTCGACCGTGCTCCACGTAGCCGTGCCCGCGGTCACCGAGGACCTGAACCCCAGCGCGGTCGGTCTGCTCTGGATCGTCGACGCCTACCCGCTGGTCTGCGCCTCGCTGCTGATTCTCTTCGGCACCCTCGGCGACCGGGTGGGCCGCCGCCGGGTCCTGCTGCTCGGCTATGCCCTGTTCGGGGCCGCCTCCGCGATCGCCGCGATGGCCGACAGCCCCGCCGTGCTCATCGTGGCGCGTGCGCTGCTCGGGGTCGGCGGCGCGATGATCATGCCGGCGACGCTGTCGATCCTGCGGCAGGTCTTCCCCGACCGGCGGGAACGGGCCGTCGCGATCGGCATCTGGACCGCGGTCGCCGCGGTGGGCGCCGCCACCGGCCCGGTCATCGGCGGCTTCCTCGTCGAGCACTTCTGGTGGGGCTCGGTCTTCCTGATCAACGTCCCGCTGATGGCGCTGATCCTGCCGGTCGGACGGCTGCTGCTGCCCGAGTCGCGCGGCAGCCACGACGGCCCGTGGGACGTGCTGGGCGCGCTGATGGCCGCCGCCGGGGTGCTCGGGGTGGTCCTCGGGGTGAAGCGGGCGGGCACCGGCGAGGGTGTGCTCAGCCCGGCCACGCTCGCTCCGCTGCTGATCGGGGCGGCACTGATCGTCGTGTTCGTGCGCCGGCAGAAGCGGCGTACGCATCCGCTGATCGACATCGGGCTGTTCGCCAAGCCCGCCTTCTCCACCGCGGTGGGCTGCATCATCATCGCCATGCTGGCCCTGGTCGGTCTTGAGCTCATAGCCGTGCAGTACCTCCAGCTCGTCCTGGGCCTGAGCCCGCTGCACACCGGCCTGCGGCTCCTCCCGCTCACCTTCGCGGCCATGGCCGCGGGCGCCACCGGCTCGTACACCCTGCGCCGCATCGGCCCGCGCCGGATGGTCGGCTGGGGCTTCGTGCTCACGGCCGTCTCGGTGCTGATCCTGACCGCGATGGGGCAGCACGACCGGCCCGCACTGCTGACGGCGGCCTTCGTGGCCCTGGGCTTCGGACTGCAGACCACGCTCTTCGGGGCGTACGAATCCATGCTCAGCGAGGCCCCCGCCGACCGTGCGGGCGGTGCGGCGGCCATCGGCGAGACCTCGTACCAGCTGGGTGCGGGCATGGGGATCGCCCTGCTCGGCAGTGTCATGAACGCCGCCTACACCCCCGGACTCTCGAAGCTTCCCGGGGCGGGTGTCCCGGCCGGCGCCCACGCGGCCGCCGCCCGCTCGCTGGGCGAGGCCTACCAGGTGGCCGACCGGCTGGGCGGCCCGCTGGGTGCGGTGCTGCGCTCCACGGCGCGCCATTCCTTCATCACCGGGCTGCATGTCACGCTGCTGGTCAGTGCCGCGCTGCTGCTGGCCGGGGCGCTGGCCGCGCTGCGGCTGCCGAGGGCGATGGACTGTCCGGCGCCGGTGGCCGACGAGGTGGAACGGACGGCGGGCGTGAGTGAGGCGCGGGAGCACCGCGCGCTGCACGAGGTGCCCGCACCGGGCCGTGCGCAGCGGGCCCCGTCACGCCCGGCCCGGCGCCGACCCGCCGGGGCGACGGGCTCTGGACGAGCGGCACACTGAGCCGTAACGTCGGTGCGACGCCGTAACTACCACTGCTAGTTTTAGCATCGTGCGAGCCGCCGGAGGCGCCCTCATGTCCACCACCGAGTCCTCGAAGCTCCCGCCCTTCGACCCCGCCGACCCGATCGGCATCGACGATCTGCTCAGCGCCGAGGACCTCGCCATCCGCGGGACCGTCCGGGACTGGGCCGCCGACCGCGTCCTGCCGCACATCGCCGAGTGGTACGAGAGCGGCGAACTGCCCGGGATCCGTGAGCTGGCCCGTGAGCTCGGTTCGCTCGGCGCGCTCGGCATGTCCCTCCAGGGGTACGGCTGCGCCGGCGCCACCGCCGTCCAGTACGGACTGGCCTGCCTGGAGCTGGAGGCGGCGGACTCCGGGATCCGCTCCCTGGTCTCCGTACAGGGTTCGCTCGCCATGTACGCCATCCACCGCTTCGGCTCCGAGGAGCAGCGGCAGCGGTGGCTGCCCGGCATGGCGGCCGGCGAGATCATCGGCTGCTTCGGCCTCACCGAGCCGGACCACGGCTCCGACCCGGCCGGGATGCGCACCCACGCCAAGCGCGACGGCGGGGACTGGGTGCTCACCGGCCGCAAGATGTGGATCACCAACGGCTCGGTCGCCGGGGTCGCCGTCGTCTGGGCGCAGACCGACGACGGAATCCGCGGGTTCGCGGTGCCGACCGACACCCCGGGCTTCTCGGCGCCCGAGATCAAGCACAAGTGGTCGCTGCGCGCCTCGGTCACCAGCGAACTGGTGCTGGACGAGGTGCGGCTGCCCGCCGACGCGGTGCTCCCGGGCGTCACCGGTCTGCGCGGCCCGCTCAGCTGTCTCAGCCATGCCCGCTACGGCATCGTCTGGGGAGCGATGGGCGCGGCCCGTGCCAGCTTCGAGGCGGCCGTGGACTACGCGAGGACGCGGGAGCAGTTCGACCGGCCGATCGGGGGCTTCCAGCTCACCCAGGCCAAGCTCGCGGACATGGCCGTGGAACTGCACAAGGGCATCCTGCTCGCCCACCATCTGGGCCGGCGGATGGATGCGGGAAGGCTCCGCCCGGAGCAGGTCAGTTTCGGAAAGCTCAACAATGTGCGGGAGGCGATCGACATCTGCCGTACCTCGCGCACGATCCTCGGCGCCAACGGGATCTCGCTGGAATACCCGGTGATGCGCCATGCGACGAATCTGGAGTCGGTGCTCACCTACGAGGGCACCGTGGAGATGCACCAGTTGGTACTGGGCAAGGCGCTCACCGGTCTCGACGCGTTCCGCTAGACCGTCCGGCGAGCGCCCTGCTCAGCTCTGGTTGAAGAAGCCGTCGGCCGACCGGCCGGCGGTTTCGCTGACCACCTGGGTGTCGGCAGGGGTCAGCAGGAAGACCCGGGTGGCCACGCGCTCGATCGAGCCGCGCAGTCCGAAGATCAGCCCGGCGGCGAAGTCCACGACACGCTTCGCGTCGGTGGGATCCATGGTCGTGAGGTTGACGATCACCGGGACGCCGTCCCGGAAGAGCTCTCCGATGGCCCGTGCGTCACGGAAGCTGTCCGGGGTGACGGTGGCGATCCGGCGGCCCGTCTCCTCGGCCGTCTCGGACGCGACCTGTACCCGGGGGTCGGTCACCCAGGCGTGGCCACCGGTCCCGGTCTGCGCGCCCTCGGCGTACTCGTCGTCGTAGTACCGCTCGTCGTTGTCCTCCACGAGGCCCAGCCAGGCACTCGCCTTGCGCACCGATCCCATGGACGCCTCCTCTCACCGCGGTTCCGTGGCGTTCCGCATCTCTTTCGTATCCCTATGGTCGTCCATGATGCGGATCGTGCGCCAAGTGGATAGTCGGCGCGCAGGGGATTCGTGACGGTACTGGCACAGAAGATGTGGCGATATGTCAGGGTTCCACCCGTATAAGGAGTCTGAAAGAAAGAAAATATGATGCCCCAGGCCGTACGGGTGACATGGGGGACGTACGGGTGAACGGGCCGCTCGATACGATGCCCCTCGCGCGGCCGCAGGGGTGCGGCGCGAAGGTGAACGACTCTCGGGGGACCGTCGTGTTCGGAATAGTCAGGCCCTGTGCCCATCGGTTGTCCGAGGGGCTCCGGACCGAGTGGATGGCCCATCTCTGCGGGCTCTGCCTCGCACTTCGCTCGGATCACGGGCAATTCGCCCGGATCGTCACGAACTATGACGGTCTGATTGTTTCCGTTCTGACGGAGGCTCAGTCCGAGCGCACCACCGGCTGGCGGCGCACGGCGGGGCCCTGCCCGCTGCGCGCCATGCGGACCGCGCCGGTCGCCCGCGGCGAGGGCGCCAGGCTGGCCGCCGCCGTCTCCCTGGTGCTGGCCTCGGCCAAGGTCCGGGACCACGTCGCCGACGGGGACGGCCTGTTGAGGCGCCGCCCGGTCGCCGCCGCCGCGCGCCGGGTCGCCGCGGGCTGGGACCGGGCCGGCGCGCGCACCGGCGCACAGCTCGGCTTCGACACGGCGCTGCTCGTGGACGCCGTCGACCGGCAGACCGGCATCGAGCTGATCGCCGGGCCCGGCACCCCGCTGCTCACCGTCACCGAACCCACCGAGACCGCCACCGCGGCCGCCTTCGCCCACACCGCGGTGCTGGCCGGCAAGCCGCAGAACGCGGCGCCGCTCGCCGAGGCCGGCCGCCTCTTCGGACGCCTGGCGCATCTGCTGGACGCCGTGGAGGACCAGGAGGCCGACGCCGCGTCGGGTGCCTGGAACCCGCTCACCGCCACCGGCACCTCGCGGGACGAGGCCCGGCGGCTGTGCGACGACGCGCTGCACGGCGTACGGCTGGCGCTGCGCGACGCGGAATTCACCGACGGCAAGCTGGCCCATGTGCTGCTGGCGCACGAACTGCGCCAGTCGGTGGACCGGGCCTTCGGCACCACGGCGTGCTCGCACCAGGCCGGCGCCGTGCTCCTGGACGGAGCTGCCGGTCCGTCAGCCGTCCGGCCCGCCGGGTCCTTCGGGCCGGTGCCGGGCAATCCGTACGCCCCGGGTCCGGGTGGCCCGGGCAGTCCGCCGCAGCCGCCGCCCGAGCCCCCGCGCGACCGGCGCGGCCTGATCATGGGCTGTTTGGTGTGGGCGGGGCTGGCCTGCACCTGCCAGATGTGCTGCGGCACGTTCGAGGACCCGTGGAGCCACCAGCGCCGCGAGGGCCTGTGCAGCCAGTGCGACTGCGGTGACTGCTGCGACGCATGTGACTGCTGCAGCAACTGCGGTGACTGCTGCGACGGGTGCGACTGCTGCGACTGCAGCTGCTGAGGACAGGGGACCGGGCGGGCGTGGGAGCCCGGACGGGCGTGGGGAACCGGGCGGGCGTGGGGGACCGGATCACTTGATCTCGGGCGGCGAGATCTGCGAGGTCGTGATCGCGGATGCGGCGATGCCCCACTTCTTCAGGATCCGGTCGTAGGTGCCGTCCGCCTTGAGGCCGTTCACAGCGGCCTGGAAGGCGGGCGCCAGCGGGGTGCCCTTCTTGAAGGCGAAGCCGACGTCGAGACGCTTGAACTCGTTGAGGAAGCGCACACCTTCCTGCTGCCCCACCGCGTACCGCAGTCCGTTGATGGTGGACATCACCACATCGCTGCGGCCCTGCTGGAGCGAGGCCCAGGTGGCGCCCTGGTCGTTGTACGTCTTCACGTCGTACGGCTCGCGGCCGGCGTCGGTGCACCGATGCCGGTTCTCCTCCAGGGTCACCTCGAAGGTGGTGCCCGCGCCCGTTGCCACGGTCAGGCCGCAGAGCTGGGTGAGATCGGTGACCTTCGTCAGCCTGCTGTCGTCACGGACCGCGAAACCCTGGCCGTCATTGATGTACGTGACGAAGTCGATCGTCCTGCGGCGCGCCTCGGTCACCCCGAAGTTCCCGGTGCCCACGTCGTACTTCCCGCTGTCCAGTGCCGGCAGGATCGCCTCGAAGGAGGCCACTTCGCGGTCCAGGCGCAGTCCGAGCTTCCGGGCGACCGCGTCCGCGAAGTCGATGTCCGTGCCGGCCAGGGTCTTCCCGTCGGCGAGGTAGGCGGAACCCGGCGGGTTGCCGACACTCGCGGCGATGGTCAGGGTCCTGGCGGCGCGGACACCGGCGGGCAGCAGCTTCGCCGCCGCCTCGTCCTTGCGCACCGAGGAGACGACATCGGTCGTCGGCACCTTCCCCTCGGCGGCCGCGGCGCCGGCCGTTGCGGTCGCCGGATCACCGGACCCGCACGCGGTGAGGGCGAGAGCGGCGACGGTGATCAGTGCGAAGGCAGCGGTGTGCCGGGTCCGGGGCATGAGGTGTGGTTCTCCAGAGTCATCGGCCGTGAGCGGTCGTGCCGATGCCGGGGCAGCACACGGCGACCCCACGGTCGGGGCGAAGGGCGGCGGAGCGAGGGGAGGGGAGAACGGTGTTGTGCACGGGGGGACACGCGGGGAAAGGTGCTCGGGCGCCGCACACGGCGCCGGGCGAAGACACGCGGAAAGGCAGGGGGTCGGCTCAACAGGAGGCGGACCACACGCGACCGAAGTCGATGTGGGAGCGCTTGACCAGCCACTGCTGCGAATGCATGGCCCCAGTGGAACAGGCATCCGGTGGTCCGTCAACCGGCCCCCGGCGCACGGCTCACAGTGTGGACGAGCTTGACAACGCGCGGCGAACAGCGATTGTCTCGGAAGCGGACCGGTGCTGAGGGGCCCGGTCCGTGTTGTGTTCCGGGCCGAAGGCACGCCCCGTGTTCGATCTCTGCATCCACGGAGCCCTCGCATGTCCGCGCAGACAGACGCCCTCCCCCAGTCTCCCCCCGCCCCACTCGCGAAGAGCGACGGAGCCGACCGGCTCCGGATCGTCCCGGTGCGCCGAACGGGCCAGTGGACAGCGGCCGTTGCCGTACTGACGCTGCTCGCCCTGGTGCTGAACTCCGTCATCCGCAACGACGCCTTCCAGTGGGATGTCGTCGCCGACTACTTCACCACCGCCGCGGTGCTGCGCGGCCTCGGCCTCACCCTCTGGCTCACGGCGCTGGTCATGGTGCTGGGTTTCGCCCTCGGCACCCTGCTGGCCGTCCTCAGACTCTCCGCCAACCGCGTTCTGCAGGCGGTCGGTTGGGGATACGTCTGGCTGTTCAGATCCACCCCGATCCTGGTCCAGCTGCTGTTCTGGTTCAACATCGGCGCGCTCTACCCGCAGATCCTCGGCGTCCGTACGGTGAACCTCCTCGGCCCCGTCACGGTCGCCGTCGTCGGACTCACCCTGCACGAGGCCGCGTACGCCGCCGAAGTCGTCCGTGGCGGCATCCTCTCCGTCGAACGCGGACAGATCGAGGCCGCCCAGTCGCTCGGCCTCGGACCCTGGCGCCGGTTCCACCGCATCGTCCTCCCGCAGGCGATGCGCTCCATCGTCCCGCCCGCCGGGAACATGCTGATCGGCACCCTGAAGGGCACCTCGATCGTCAGCGTCATCGCCGTGCAGGACCTGTTGTACTCCGTGCAGCTCGTGTACCACCGCACCTATCAGGTCATCCCGCTGCTGCTGGTCGCCACCATCTGGTACGCCGTGGTCACCTCACTGCTGAGCATCGGCCAGCACTACGTCGAGCGGCACTACGCACGCGGCACGGCGGGTGCCCGGTGAGCGGGACGCCGACGCTCGTGGTCATAGGAGCCGGCCCCCGCGGCACCGGCCTGATCGAGCGCATCGCCGCCAACGCCCCCGCCCTGTACGGGGACCGCCCGCTGACCATCCACCTCGTCGATCCGTACCCGCCCGGCGGCGGGCGGATCTGGCGGCACGACCAGTCGCCGCTGCTCTGGATGAACTCCATGGCCGAGGACGTCACGATGTTCACCGACGACACCGTCCGCCAGGAGGGGCCGACCCGCCCGGGGCCCGCGCTGCACACCTGGGCGGCCGGCGTCCGGGACGGCCGGTTCGACCTCCCGGACGGGGCCGGCACCGACCCCGGACTCCTCGGCGAGATCAAGGCGCTGGAGGGTACCGACTTCCCCAGCAGACGGCTGCAGAGCGTCTATCTGCGCTGGGTGTACGAGCAGGCCGTGGCCGCCCTCCCGGAAAACATCACCGTGCACTGGCACCGGGGCAGCGCCCTGCGGGTCACCGGCCCGCGCGAAGGCCGCCAGCAGGTCTGGCTGGCGGGGCGCGGCACACCGCTGCCCGCCGATGCCGTCGCCGTCACCATCGGCCACCTCGAAGCCGAACCGGAGCCGGAACACCTCCGGCTGGCCGACTTCGCCGACCGGCACGGACTCCTCCACCTGCCACCGGACTTCACCGCCGACACCGACCTGACCGCGGTGCCCGCGGGCGAACCGGTCGTCGTGCGGGGCTTCGGGCTCGCCTTCGTCGACCTGATGGTGCTGCTCACCGAGGGCCGCGGCGGACGGTACGAGGACGGCGAGTACGTGCCGTCCGGCCGGGAGCCCGTGCTCCACGTCGGATCGCGCCGGGGCGTCCCGTACCACTCCAAGATCGGCTACACCTGGGACGGCGAGCGGCCACCGCTGCCGCGCTTCCTCGGCCCGGAGCGGACCGGGGCGCTGCTCGCGGCGGACCGGCCGGTCGACTTCCGGCGCGATGTGTGGCCACATGTCGACAAGGAGCTCGGCCACGCCCACTACCACCGCCTCTTCACCGCCCACCCCGGGCGCACCACCGGCGACTGGGCGGACTTCGAGGCGAAGTACGCCGCCGCCGACCCGGCAGGGCCCGAACTGGCCGCCCTGGTCGCCGCCGCCGTCCCCGACCCCGCGGACCGGCTCGACCTCGAAGCGCTCGACCACCCCCTGGACGGAGTGCGCCACCCCTCGTTCGACGCACTCCAGGACGGGCTGCGCGGCTACATCACCGCCGATCTGGAACGCCGCCACGACCCCGGTCACAGCCCGGACCTCGCCGTCTTCCTCGGACTGCTCTCCGTCTACGGGCAGTTGATCCGGCTCGGCGACCTCGGCGACCTCGGCGGCTGGTGGCACGGCTTCTTCAGCCATCTCGCCTCCGGCCCGCCCGGGCCCAGGCTGCACCAGCTCCTCGCGCTCTCCCGGGCCGGTGTCGTCCGCTTCCTCGGCGCCGGAATGACCGTCGAGACCGACGAACGGCGGGGCCTCTTCCTCGCGGGCAGCGCCACCGTGCCGGGGCAGCGGACAGCGGCCCGCACCCTGATCGAGGCCCGGCTGCCGGACCCCACGCTGGAGCGCACCCGCAGCCCGCTGCTCCGGGAGCTGTACGAGGACGGGGCCGCCGCCACCGCCACCGGGCTGCTCTCGGTGGCCCCCGACAGCGGACGGATCCTGGGCCGCGACGGCCGGCCACACCCACGCCGCTTCGCACTCGGCCCGTTCACCACCGCCCGCGCCGGCGGGGCGTTCACCCGGCCGCGCACCGGCGGACCGGCCTTCCGGCAGAACGACGCCACCGCCCGTACGGCACTCACCCTCCTGCGGGACCTCCCCCGTACCGCGGGCTGACCGCGACCTCGCGCACGGCCCCGCCCCGCCCTCGTACACCGCGGCCCAAGGACCCCTCATGTCCCTCACCAGTGATCACCCCATCGACAAAGCGACCGGACCGCGCCCCATCGCTCCCGACGACGACCACCACACACTCACCCGGGTCCGGGCCGTCCGCGGACACGTCGGCGGGGTCGCGCCGCCGCCGATGGCCGCGACGGTCGGACACGTCCCTTTGAGCACCGCGCTCCGCGTCCCCCGGCACCACGTCGGACGTCACCGCGCCAAGGGAGCCACACGATGAGCACCACCACCCAAACCACCGACGCCATGGTCGAGATCCGCTCCGTGCACAAGAGCTTCGGCAGCCTCGAAGTGCTGCGCGGCATCGACCTGTCCGTACGCACCGGAGAGGTCACCGTCGTCCTCGGCCCGTCCGGCTCCGGCAAGTCCACACTGCTGCGCACCATCAACCACCTGGAGAAGGTCGACCACGGCTGGATCAGCGTCGACGGCACCCCGGTCGGCTACCGCAGGGACGGCGACAAGCTGTACGAGCTGCCCGAGCGCGAGGTGCTGCGCCGGCGCACCCGGATCGGCTTCGTCTTCCAGAACTTCAACCTCTTCCCGCACCTGACCGTGCTGGAGAACCTCGTCGAGGCCCCGGTCGCCGCCCTCGGCCGGCCGAGGAAGCAAGCCGTCGCCGCCGCGGAGAAGCTGCTCGCCCGGGTCGGGCTCGCCGACCGGTCGACGGCCTACCCCGGGCAGCTCTCCGGCGGACAGCAGCAGCGGGTGGCCATCGCCCGGGCGCTGGCCCTGGAGCCGAAACTGCTGCTCTTCGACGAGCCGACCTCGGCGCTCGACCCCGAACTGGTCGGCGAGGTACTCGACGTCATCAAGGACCTGGCACTCCAGGGCACCACCATGATCGTCGTCACGCACGAGATCGGCTTCGCCCGCGAGGTCGCCGACACCGTCGTCTTCATGGACGAGGGACGGATCGTCGAGCAGGGCGCCCCCGGCGACGTACTCGACCGTCCGGCCCACGAGCGCACCCGCGCCTTCCTGTCCAAGGTCCTGTGATCCCGCCCCGTCCGAGCCCGGCCCGCCCGGCCCGCCCGGGAGCCGAGGTCCCGCGCGATCCCCGAGAGAACACCTGAGAAGCCCTGGAGAGGTACCACCATGTCTGCAACCGCCCCCCTTCACCTGGCCGCCGAGATCGGCGGCCCGCCGCGCTACGACCCCGGGCACTACACCGGCCTCGCCCGGCTCGCCGAGCACGGCGCCCTGGACTTCGTCACGCTCGGCGACTCCTTCGCCAGACCCGGCCCCGACGCGCTCGCGGTGCTCTCCCGGGTCGCGCCCGCCACCGGCCGGATCGGCCTGGTGCCCACCGTCACCACCACCCACACCGAGCCGTTCCACGTGGCGTCCGCCGTGGCCACCCTGGACTGGGTGAGCCGCGGCCGGGCGGGCTGGTACGTCGATGTGTCGACCACCGGGGCCGAGGCCCGGCTGTTCGGCCGGCGCCCGGCGGCGCCCGCCGACGAGCTGTGGCGCGAGGCCGGTGACAGCGCCGAGGTGAGTGCCCGGCTGTGGGACAGCTGGGAGGACGACGCCGAGATCAGGGACGTCGCCACCGGCCGCTTCGTCGACCGGGACAAGCTGCACTACATCGACTTCGAGGGCGCCGCCTTCTCCGTCCGGGGCCCGGCCATCGTGCCCCGGCCCCCGCAGGGGCATCCGGTCACCGTCGTCGACGGGACGAGCGGACCGGCCCGGGACACCGCCGCCCGCCACGCGGACGTCGTGCTGGTCCGGGCCACCACCCCCGAGCAGGCCGCCGGGGCCCGTACCGATCTGCGCCGGCGCGCCGCGGCGTACGGACGCGACCCCGGCGCGCTCCGGGTCCTGGTCGCGCTCACCGTCGACCTCGGCGACGCCGAGACCGCCCCGGAACCGGGACTGGAGAGCGGGCCACCGCTCGCCGCGGGCGGCTCGTACTACCGGGGCGGCCCGGTCGACCTCGCCGAACTGATCACCCGGTGGCACCGCGGCGGCGCGGCGGACGGCTTCCACCTCACGCCCATCAGCCCCGGGCGCGACCTCGAACGGATCGTCAACGGCACCGTGGCGCTGCTCCAGCACCGCAGCCTGTTCCGCACCTTCCATCCCGGCGGAACCCTCCGCGAGCACCTGGGGCTGGCCCGCCCCGCCAACCGGTACGCCCTCGAAGGAGGACGGGCATGAGCACCGCGACGAGGCAGATGCATCTTGCCGCCCACTTCCCGGGCGTCAACAACACCACGGTCTGGGCGGACCCGCGCGCCGGGAGCCAGATCGACTTCTCCTCCTTCGAGCATCTCGCCCGCACCGCGGAGCGCGGCAGGTTCGACTTCTTCTTCCTCGCCGAGGGGCTGAGACTGCGCGAGCACAACGGCCGCATCCACGACCTGGACGTGCTCGGCCGCCCCGAATCCCTCACCGTGCTGGCCGCGCTGGCGGCCGTCACCGACCGGCTCGGCCTCGCCGCCACCGTCAACGCCACCTTCAACGAGCCGTACGAGCTGGCCCGCCGCCTGGCCACCCTCGACCATCTCAGCGAGGGCCGGGCGGCCTGGAACGTGGTCACCTCCTTCGACGCCTTCACCGGGGAGAACTTCCGGCGCGGCGGCTACCTCGACCGGGCCGACCGGTACACCAGGGCCGCCGAGTTCGTCGCCACCGCCCGCGAACTGTGGGACACCTGGACCCCCGACGGCACCCCGCGCCCGTTCGCGCACCGGGGGCAGCACTTCGCCATCGAGGGCGAGTTCACCGTCCCGCGCTCCCCGCAGGGCCATCCGGTCGTCATCCAGGCCGGTGACTCCCCGGACGGACGCGAGTTCGCCGCGTCCACCGCCGACATCGTCTTCACCCGGCACGGCACCCTGGAGTCGGGCCGTGCCTTCTACGCCGACGTCAAGGCGCGGCTGGCGAAGTACGGGCGGGAACCCGACGAGCTGAAGATCATGCCCGGGGTCACCTTCGTACTCGGCGACAGCGACGCCGAGGCCCAGGAGCGGGCGGCCGGGATCCGCCGCCGGCAGGTCTCCCCGCAGAACGCGCTGCTGGCCCTGGAACAGGTGTGGGGCCGCGACCTGTCCGCCTACGACCCCGACGGGCCGCTGCCGGACATCGATCCGGACCCCGGCTCGTCGCTGGTCCAGGGCCGGGTCGGACACGGTGACCCCCTTGCCGTCGCGGCGCGCTGGCGGGCGCTGTCCGAGGAGAAGGGGCTGTCCATCCGGCAGACCGTCATCGAGACGACCGGCCGGCAGTCCTTCATCGGCAGCCCCCGGACGGTCGCGGAGCAGCTCACCGCGTTCGTCGTCGCCGACGCCGCCGACGGGTTCATCCTCGTACCGCATCTCACCCCCGGCGGTCTGGACGACTTCGTCGACCGGGTCGTCCCGCTCCTCCAGGAGCGCGGCGTGTTCCGATCCGAATACGGCGGTCCCACACTGCGTTCGCATCTCGGGCTCGCCGAGCCGGTATGGAAGGGTTGACCGCATGAGCACGGACGCACAGCAGCCGCACGGATCCGAGCAGGCGGCACAGGACTGGAAGCACTGGCACGAGGAGCGGACCGCCACGGTCGCCGGACCCTACGGACCGCTCTCCCTCACCAGCACCCACTGGCTCTCCGACCACCCGGAGGGCCGCATCCCCGGAGTACCCGGGCAATGGCGGGAGGACGGCGACGAGCTGGTGCTCAGCGCCTCGGCCGCGGACGGGCTGACCGTCGACGGCGAGCCCTTCACCGGTCAGGTCCGCCTCACCGCCGACCGGGGCCCGATCGACAGGTCCCGGGTCGCGCACGGTGAGCGGCATCTGGTCGTGCTGAGCCGCGAAGGGCTCTGGGCGGTACGGGACTTCGACCCGGACTCCCCGGCACGGCGGGCCTTCCGGGCCATCGACGCCACCCCGTACGACGCCCGCTGGGCGCTGCCGGGAACCTTCCGCCCCTACGGCAGCGCCCGCACGGTCCGGGTCGAGAACGCCGACGGGGTCGAGCGCGGCCTCGGCCTCGCCGGTGAGATCGCCTTCGAGATCGACGGTACGGAGCACACGCTGCACGTCGCGGTCGAGCCCGACGGCTCGCTCTGGGCGGTCTTCGCCGACGCCACCAGCGGGAGCAGCAGCTACCGCTTCCGGTTCCTGCGGCCCGCGGCACCCGCCGAGGACGGCAGCGTGACGGTCGACCTCAACCGCGCGCTGCTGCCGCCCTGCGCCTTCGCGGACCACTTCATCTGCCCCTTCCCGCCGCCCGGCAACACCCTTTCCGTCGCAGTTGAGGCGGGGGAGCGCAACCGCGTCGACGGCTGACATGGCGTCATTTCTTTCGGAGCGACGGCCCCGGCAGCGTCCCAGCTGCCGGGGCCGTCGCCGTGCGGCCGCGGCAAGTTCGGGCCAGAGGGCCCTCTTGCGCCGGAAGTTGACGCCTTGAATACTCCCGAGCAGCGCTTGTCAGGAGCACGGCATGTCCGCGGAGCGGGCTCACGGCCGTGCGAACGACTGCGCCTCACGGGTCCGACCACCCCACAGGCGGACCCCCGACTTCCCCTCGGGAGGAATGAAAAGTGAGGATCAAGCGCACCACCCCCCTCAGCGGTACCGCGAGACGCACCAGGGCCGTCGCCATCGCCGCAGGCCTCGTCGCCGTCGCAGCTCTCGCCGTCCCCGCCGCCCAGGCCGACACCAACACCACCTTCAGCGCCGCGCAGCTCTCCGCCGCGAGCGACGCCGTGCTCGGCGCCGACGTGGCGGGCACCGCGTGGAACGTCGACCCGGTGAGCAAGAAGCTCGTGGTCACCGTCGACCGCACGGTCTCGAAAGCCGAGATCGAACAGATCAAGCAGTCCGCCGGGGTCAACGCCGGCGCCCTGAAGATCGAGCGCACCACCGGGAAGATCAGCAAGCTGCTCTCCGGCGGCGACGCGATCTACGCCCCCGGCTGGCGCTGCTCCCTCGGCTTCAACGTCCGCAGCGGCAGCACCTACTACTTCCTGACCGCCGGTCACTGCACCGACGGCAACCCGCCCTGGTACACCAACTCGTCGAACTCGACCAGCATCGGCCCGACGGTCGGCTCCAGCTTCCCGACCAACGACTACGGCCTGGTCCGGTACGACAACGCCTCGGTCTCCCACGAGGGCACCGTCGGCAGCGTCGACATCACCAGCGCTGCCAACGCCACCGTCGGCATGTCCGTCACCCGGCGCGGCTCCACCACCGGCACCCACAGCGGCTCGGTCACGGGTCTCAACGCCACGGTCAACTACGGCGGCGGGGACATCGTCTACGGCATGATCAAGACCAATGTCTGCGCGGAGCCCGGCGACTCCGGCGGCCCGCTCTACTCCGGTTCCAAGGCGATCGGCCTCACCTCCGGCGGCAGCGGCGACTGCTCCTCGGGCGGCACGACGTACTTCCAGCCGGTCACCGAGGCGCTCAGCGCGTACGGGGTCAGCGTCTACTGACACCCCCGCACCCCCGGTCCGGTGCTCGAACACCCTGCCGACCGAGAAGGAGCCCCTGCCCGAATGCCGGGCGGGGGCTCCCGCTCACCCCGCGGCTTTTGAGAGGATGTGGGGCAGGTCGGTCACGCAGGAGCAACGGGGGCGGGTGCTGAGCCAGCCGGAGGGCGACCTCCGCGAACCCCCGGCAGACACCTCAGGGGGTTCCAGGTCCGTGAAACGCATCGGAGTGACCGGTCATCGCACCATCCCGCAGGAGGCCCACGCCCATGTGCTGTCGGGGTTACGGGCGGCGCTCTGCGGCCTCGAAGGCTCCCTGGAGGCCCTCTCCAGCCTGGCGGTGGGGGCGGACCAGATCTTCGCCGACCTCGCGCTGTCCTGCGGCGCCGACCTCACGGTGGTGATCCCGAGCGGCGACTACGAGTCCTGCTTCGAGGACGCCGCCGAACTCGCCCGCTACCGGGCCCTCAAGGACCGGGCGGCCCGCGAGGTCCGGCTCGGCTACCCGCACTCCACCGACGAGGCGTACTACGCGGCCGGCGCCTACATCGCCGACCACTGCGACCGGCTGCTCGCGGTGTGGGACGGCAGGCCGGCCCGCGGCCTGGGCGGCACGGGCGACATCGTGACGTACGCCCGCAGCCTGGGCCGCCCGGTCACGGTGATCTGGCGCGAGGGCGTCGAGCGGGGCTGACCGCGGACGCGGCCGTCCCGCGGCACTGGCGCCACGTCACATCAGGTGGCCGGGTACGTCGGTACGTCGGTACGCCGGGTCGACGGGCTCTTCCCGGCGGCCGAGTCGCCCATGTGACTTCGCTTCGGGTGGTCACCCCGGCGGAACACCCCGGGATTTCGTTCCTGCCCGTTCGCGATCACCGGACAGGGACCGGTGATCGTCGAACTCCCCAGGGGACAAAGGCACTTCGACGACCGGCTCGACGTGCGGAACCGCTCGGAGAAAGGCCGTACCCCGCTCACTGGGATGCGATTGCCTGCCCCGGCGGGCTTGCTCCGGTTCGGAATCACGTGGCTGACAGGGGGTTCGCTCCGTCCGGCCCGGGAGGTGGCGGTGCGAAGGAGGAAGCGTGATCCCGAATCGCATGCCGGTCGCACGCGTCCGGGCTCGCGGACCCCGAGCAGGCGCGCCACCCGTCAATCCCGGGGCGTGGGGGCGGGAAATCAGGCACCCCATTCCGCATTACGTATTCCGCGCTCCCCGTTTCTCAATTGCCCGCGCGGGCAATTTCGGCACGTCTGCGCGCCGGAAAGGAATCGGAATGGGCGTTCAGATCCGCGACGGCCTGTGATGCGGGCCGGCGCACCGCCCCGTCCCGCATCACGGACGGCACGTCACATCTGGTGCCGGGCCAGCCAGTCGGTGTGCTGCGGGGACACGATGCGCTCGGTCTCGAACACCGCGCCCGGCCACTGGCGCTCGGTCAGTGTGGTCTCCATCGCCACCTGCATCGCCTCCAGGTCCTCCTCCACCAGCGAGTGGGCCGAGATCAGCGGGTGGTGGCGGCGCATCTCGCTCCATGCCAGACACGAGGCCGCCGCGGCCGACAGCACCCCTGTCAGGGCGAAGGACTGGGTGACGGAGAACGTCCGCAGCAGGGCGAGGACCAGCGCGAACGCGGTCAGCGTGGCGATGGTGGTCGACCAGACCAGGGTGGCGCGCCGGGACACCTCCTGGCGCCTGCGGTACCAACTTCTCTGCTCGATGAGGCGGTCCCGCACGTACGTCTCCTTGCGTACGGTGAACGCCTTGTCCCGTAACGCGCGCATCGATTCGGTGATCAGCCCGCCCGAATCGGCCGTCAGATCGCGGGGGTCGGCCCATCCCACCTTGCGAAGTTCCTGAAGGCCCTCTTCGAGGCGGTTCGCGAACACCGCCTCCGGGTGCTGGGTACCGGTGTCGAAAGGTGATCCGTGCACCGAGTAACGCCAGCACATCGACTTGATGAACTCTGCCGCCGAGCGGTTCAGTTGCCAATGCGACTTTGCTTTGCGGCGGGCGGAGAGGTACGTCGTGATCAGGACACCCAGGTAGGCCAACACGCTGACCGCATCGGCGAGTTGAAACGAGTCACCCAGCTCTGCGTGCCAGGGCACCGCGGCCGGCACGGCCCCCGTGACCAGGAGAATCAGTTGGACGCGGGTGGTGTTCACCGCCTCCCGCTGCCTCGCGATGGCGATCTCGTCGGTGTGGTGGAAGAGCGCCGGAAGGTCGGCGTTCCTGAAGACCATGCTCTGGAGCGGCCCGGGAAGCGCCGTCATGTTCACTCCCGTCTGCGGTTATGTCGTCACCTCAATGGCGGAATCGATGGTTCCGTTCGATTCGGGACGGCCTTGTGTGACGCTCTTGTTCCAAGTGGTCGTCCTCAGTTGCCATTCGAGGTCATGAGAGTAAAGTCGTGCCGCCGGACACTGCAATGGTGCAGATACTGTTGCTGCATTCCTGTCCGGAACCATTCCATCGGAACAAATCCCCTCAAGGACGGCCGTGAACACCTCTGAATCCTCTGTCTCCTTCGCTGTTGCGAAGAAGGGCCGTGTGCCGCTCGCCCAGATCGACGTCCGCGGCAGTGCCGCTGCCCGGAAGCTCGCTCGCGTGCACGCCGTGTCGGACGGTCGCCCCACCCAGGCATCGACCTTCAACTCGGCACTCTGAAAACAACCCGCCGAACGCCTCGTGAACCGAAGCTCCGAGCACCCCTTCGGGCTGGCTAGACTGGTGGAATGACAGGACCCCTGGTCCCTTTCCGCGAAGTCGTTCTCAAGGTTCACAGCAGGTGCGATCTTGCCTGTGACCATTGCTATGTCTATGAACATGCAGATCAGAGCTGGCGAACCCGGCCCAGGACAATCTCTGATGATGTCATCTTCCGGACTGCTCAACGCTTGGCCGAGCATGCCAAGGCACATGCACTGCCCTCCGTGTCAGTGATCCTGCACGGAGGGGAGCCTCTACTGGCGGGGCCCGCCCGATTGCGGCGAGTCTGCGAAGTGCTCACCTCCGCCTTCGACGGCGTCGCGGAACTCGACCTCCGTATCCATACCAACGGACTCCAGCTCAGTCCGCGGTATCTCGACATCTTCGACGAGTTCGGCGTCAGGGTCGGCATCTCCCTCGACGGCGACCGGGCCGCCAACGACCGGCACCGCCGCTACGCGGACGGACGCAGCAGTCACCCCCTGGTCCTCAAGGCCGTCGAACTGCTCCGGCAGGAGCGCTACCGCCACCTCGATCTCGGGCTCCTGTGCACTGTCGACATCGAGAACGATCCGATCGCGGTCCTCGACGCGCTCACCGAGCTCGATCCGCCGCTCATCGACTTCCTGCTCCCGCACGCCACCTGGGACGACCCGCCGCCCCGCCCGGACGGTTCGCCCACCGCCTACGCCGACTGGCTCCTCGCGGTCTTCGACCGCTGGCAGGAGCAGGGGCGCCCGGTGCCGGTGCGGCTCTTCTCCTCGGTGCTGTCGACACTGAGCGGCGGCCCCAGCCTCACCGAGTCGCTGGGGCTCGCCCCGACCGACCTCGTCGTCGTCGAGACCGACGGCCAGCTTGAGCAGGTCGACTCGCTCAAGAGTGCCTACGAGGGCGCCGCGGCCACCGGCTTCGACGTCTTCACCCACACCTTGGACGAGGTGGCGGCCCACCCCGGGGTGCAGGCCCGTCAGCTCGGTCTGGCCGGTGTCAGCGAGGCCTGCCGCCGCTGTCCCGTCGTGCGCTCGTGCGGTGGCGGCCTCTACACCCACCGGTACCGCTCCACCGGGCCGTCCGGCGAGTTCGACAACCCCTCCGTGTACTGCGAGGACCTGGCCGCCCTGGTGCGCGGCATCGAGGCACGCACGGCCGCGTCCCTCGTCGCGCCCGAGCTGACCGATCCGGCCGAACTGGCGGCCTCCCAGCGAGACCTCACCCGAATGCTGCTGGCCCGGCTGAACGCCGACGTCGAGGAGCGGAGCGACGAGCGATGGACCCGGGCCTGGGAGCTGGCCGCCGCCGTCGAGGCCTCCGAGGAGGGGGCCCGCGGCCTGGACGAGGTGCTGTCCCACCCGTACACCCGCACCTGGCTGCTCCGCGCCCTGGAGGCGCTACGCGAAGGGTCGGTGCGCGACGCGCTGCGGCTGCCCGTGTATCTCGTGGCCGCCGCCGTACGGGCCGGCCTCGACCTCCGGGCGGAAGTGGGCTACACGGACGGCAGGCTGGTCCTGCCGGGCCTCGGCGAGTTGCGGATCGGGGGATCGGGGGAGCGCGGCACGGCGCGGGTGCGTGTCGTCGAGGGCGGCCTCCTGGTCCGGCGGGACGAGGGGGATCCGGCCGAACGGCGGATCACGCTGTCGCCGGCCGCCGGTCCCGGCTGGCGTCCGGTGCGCCGGCTGGTGGTGCCCGGTGGGGCGTCCGGCCCGGCGCTCGATCTGGTGCTCGACGACCTCGACCCGTACCGCGACTGCTTCGCCGTGCCGGCCGCGGCCGCGCTCGACGACCGCGCCGCCGCGGACCTGTCGGGCAGGATCGGCGACGCCTGGGCGCTGATCGGGGAGAAGGCGCCGCTGCGCGCCGCGGAGGCGGCCGGACGCCTCACCACCCTCACACCGCTCACCGGCCTCGCTCCCGCCGAACCCGCCGTGGGCCGGCACGGCCGCGGCGCGCTGGGCATCGCCGCGGACGGCAGTGCCGAGGAACTGGCGCTCGCACTGCTGCGCGGATCGCGGCGGGCCGAATTGCAGGCGCTGGCCGATGTCACGGATCTTTACGCGGCGGACGGCTCCTGGGAACATCGGATTCCTTGGAAGGAAGAACCAGTTCCGTTTTCCCGGTTGCTGGCCGAAACCTATGAGCGGATGGCGTTGGGCGCATTCGAGCCGCGCTGTCTGGAGGGCGTACCGCAGGCCCTCGACACGCTGGAGGGGGCCGCCGAGCTGACGGTGAGTGGAAAGCGGCTGCTGGATCTGATGCGAAAAGAGATCTGAGGCTCGAATTCCGGTTCGGACGGGGCGTCGGTGCACACGGGACAACTGGGAGGAACAGCCGCAGACCGAATTCGATCAAGGAAATGTTCGGCCGGACCCGGGAACGTATGACTGAAAACCGGCGTTGAATGACCGAACGCCATGGGGGTGGAGCAACGTCCGCTCCGGAATGATGAATTCGCTCGCATTCACTTCAGTCCCCGGATGCGGGTGCTCACACAGGACGGGGGTCGTGTGCACGCAACAACGCAGCAGCGAGCGGCGGACCATCGGCCGTACTTCTTCTTGAGTTATGCCCATACACCGGGCTACGGCCGAGGAACGGACCCCGATATGTGGGTCGAACGCCTCTTCAAGGATCTCTGTGACCACGTGCTGGCCATGACGGATCTGCCCGCGGGCGCGCCCGCGGGGTTCATCGACCGCGAGATACGCTCCGGCGAGGGCTGGTCCGAACGGCTCGGTGAGGTGCTCGCCACCTGCCGGGTGTTCGTTCCGCTGTTCTCGCCGCGCTACTTCGCGAGCGAGATGTGCGGCAAGGAGTGGTACGCCTTCGCCCAGCGCGCCATCCACCACCGGGCCCGCTCCAACCAGCGGGCCGAGGCGATCGTCCCGGCCCTCTGGGTGCCGGTACCCCCGAGCCAGCTCCCCGGCCCCGCCGAGCGACTGCAGTTCAACCACCGTGATTTCGGGGACCGTTACGTCAGTGACGGGCTCTACGGGCTCATCAAACTCCGGCTCTTCGCCGAGGAGTACGAGCGCGCGGTGTACGAACTGGCCAAGCGCATCGTCAATGTCGCCGACACCATAAGGATCGGCACCGGCCGCCCCGTCGACTACCGGCTGGCGCCCAGCGCCTTCGGCCCGCCCAACAGCTCGGTGGGCGGTCCCCGTCCCATGCAGGTCACCATCGCCGCCGCCACCCGGCACGACCTGCCCGCAGGTCGCAACCCCGACTACTACGGCGACAGTCCGCAGGACTGGAACCCCTACCACCCGGCCGCAGCGCGTCCCCTGGCCTACGTCGCCGAGGACCTGGTGCGCTCCCTCAACTACCAGGCGACCATCTCCTCCTTCGACGAGGAGACCGGGCACGGGGAAGGCAAACAGCCGCCCAGCAGGCCGGAGATCCTGCTCGTGGACCGCTGGGCCCTGCAGGACGAGGACCGGTGCCGTCGGCTCGCCGCCTTCGACGCCGAGAACCGCCCGTGGGTGACGATGATCGTGCCGTGGAACCGGGAGGACCACGAGAGCATGGCGGCCGAGGCAGAACTGACCGAGAAGCTCGAACAGACCATGCCGACCAAGATGCGCCAGGGACGGGCCTACTGCCGGGCCGCCGCCAAGGGCGTCCCCAGCATGGAGGCCTTCGGGCAGCTCCTGCCGCAGGTCGTCGAGGTGGCGGCCCAGCAGTACCTGAGACACGCGGCGGTGTACCCACCGGCCACCGGCGGCGGACACACCGAACGGACACGGTTGTTGGGGCCGATGGCACAGACGAACCACACCCCCGAGACACACGACCCTGCGACGGATGCGGAGGACACGGATGACGGCCAGTCGTGACGGGCGCATCGTCACCTTCTACTCGTACAAGGGCGGCACCGGGCGCACCATGGCCCTGGCCAACACAGCCTGGATACTCGCCGCCAACGGAAAACGGGTACTGGCCGTCGACTGGGACCTGGAGGCGCCGGGGCTCCACCGCTTCTTCCACCCGTTCCTCGACCCGTCGACACTCGGTGCCACCACCGGCGTCATCGACCTGATCACCGAGTACGCGTGGGCCGCCACCAGCCCCGTCCAGCGCGCCGACGACTGGCACCGCGACTACGCCCGGATCCAGCCGCACGCCGTCTCCCTCACTCCCGAGGCGCTCGGCTGGGAGTTCCCGCAGGGCGGCACGCTCGACTTCGTCTCCGCCGGGCGGCAGAACCGCGAGTACTCCGCGACCGTCTCCACCTTCGACTGGGACAACTTCTACGACCGGCTCGGCGGCGGGCACTTCTTCGACGCCCTGCGCGACGACATGAAGGCCAACTACGACTACGTCCTCATCGACAGCCGGACCGGCCTCAGCGACATCGCCGACATCTGCACGGTCCACCTCCCCGACGTCCTCGTCGACTGCTTCACACTCAGCGACCAGTCCATCGACGGCGCCGCCTCCGTCGCCCGGCAGATCTCCGAGCGCTACACCGGCCGCCCCATCTCCATCTTCCCCGTCCCGATGCGCATCGACGAGGGCGAGAAGGAGAAGGCGGACGCCGGACGGGCGCTGGCCCGGCTGAAGTTCGACCGGCTGCCGCGCGACCTGTCCGGTGACGAACTCACCGCCTACTGGGGCGCGGTGGAGATCCCCTACCGCCCCTACTACGCGTACGAGGAGACCCTCGCCACCTTCGGCGACGAGGCCGGCCTCACCAACTCGCTGCTCTCCGCCTTCGAACGCCTCACCTCCGTCATCACCGACCAGCAGATCACCTCGATGCCACCGGTCGGCGAAGAGGTACGGCTGCGCATCCGGGACGCGTTCACCCGGCGCAGGCCCGCGCTGCCGGCCGATCTCTTCCTCAGCTATGTGGCGGAGAACCGGATGTGGGCCGACTGGATCGAGTCCGTGCTCACCCGGGCCGGGTTCCGCGTCGTGCCGCGCGACGTGTCCGCCCAGCGGGAGTCCGCGGAAGCGGCGCCCACCGAGAACGCCGCCCGTACCGTGGTGCTGCTCTCCAGCGCCTACCTCAAGTCCCAGCGCGCGGTGAACCTCTGGGACCGGGCCGTCGCGGAGGACCCCGGCGGCGGCCGGCGCCATCTGCTGCCGCTCAGGGTCGGTGACGTACGGCTCTCCGCGCCCTACATCGACCGCAACCCCGTCGACCTCTTCCGGCTCGACGAGGTGCACGCCACCGCAGCCCTGCTGCGCGCCCTGGACCGGCCCGTACAGCTCACCGACGCGGTCTCGCCCGGACCGCGCTTCCCCGGCACCGTCCCCAGGATCTGGAACGCCCCGCCCCGCAACCCCGGCTTCACCGGCCGCTCCCTGGTCCTGGAACGGATGCGCGACCAGCTCGGCGGCGGCATGGCCGTGGTGCTGCCGCAGCCGCAGACCCTGTACGGACTCGGCGGCGTCGGCAAGACCCAGGTGGCCCTGGAGTACGTGCACCGCTTCATGGCCGACTACGACCTGGTCTGGTGGATATCTTCCGAGCAGACCGACGACGTGGTGGCCGCGCTCGCCGAGCTGGCGGTCCGGCTCGGCGCCCAGGGCGGCGACGACATGGCGGCCGCCTCCCAGGAGGCCGTGGACCTGCTGCGGCGGGGCGTGCCCTCGGACCGCTGGCTGCTGGTCTTCGACAACGCCGACGACCCCGAACGGCTGCGGCGCTACTTCCCGCAGGGCGGCTCGGGCCACATCCTGGTCACCTCGCGGAACCAGGCGTGGTCCCAGCACGGTGACGCGCTGCCGGTCGACGTCTTCCTGCGTGAGGAGTCCATCGAGCACCTCCAGCGCCGGGCCCCCGGGCTGAGCGACGAGGACGCCGCCCAGGTGGCCACCGCCGTAGGTGACCTGCCGCTGGCCGTCGAGCAGGCGGCGGCCTGGATCGCGGAGACCGCCACCCCGATCGACACCTACCTCGAACAGCTGGCCCAGCAGGCCCCCGAGGTCCTGGCGCTCAACCAGCCGGCCGGATACCCGGAGCCGGTCGCCGCGACCTGGAACATCTCCATCCAGCGGCTCAAGGAGCGCTCGCCCGCCGCGGTGCGGCTGCTCCAGCTCTGCGCCTTCTTCGCACCCGAGCCCATCTCGGGGAACCTCCTGTACAGCAAGGAGATGATCGAGGCGCTGAAGCCGTACGACGCCTCGCTCCAGGAGAAGCTGGTGCTGGGCCGGGTCATCCGGGAGATCGGCCGGTTCGCCCTCGCCAAGGTCGACCAGGTGTCCAACTCCATCCAGGTGCACCGGCTCGTCCAGGCGGTCATCCGGGCACAGCTGACCGAGGAGGAGCAGCGGGACGCCCGGCACGCCGTCCACCGCATCCTGGCGGGCGCCCGGCCCGACGACGACGAACCGATCGACAACCCTTCGACCTGGCCGCAGTTCGCCACCATCTGGCCGCACCTCGGCCCGTCCGACGCCCGCAACTGCAAGGAGCCCGAGGCCCGCAGGCTCCTGATCGACCGGGTCCGCTACCTCTGGAAGCGCGGCGACTTCCGCACCGCCACCACGCTCTGCGAGGAGCTCCGCGAGATCTGGCGCCAGACGCTGGGGGAGCGGGACATCCAGTACCTCTACCTCTGCTTCCACCTCTCCAACATCTACCGATCGCGCGGCCGTTACGTGGAGGCCAGGGAGCTCGACGAGATCACCCTGGAGACACAGCGGGAGGTGCTGGGCGCGGAGCACCCGCACACGTACATGAGCACCAGCAGCCTGGCGACCGACCTCGGCACGCTCGGGGAGTACACCAGGGCGATCGAGCTGGCGACCGAGGCCACCGACGGGTTCAACCAGATCTTCCACGAATCGCATCCGAGGACGCTGGCGGCGGCCAACAACCTGGCGTTCACCCTGCGGTCGATCGGGCAGTACGCCAAGGCCCGCGAGATCGACCAGGACGTCTTCGACCGGCGCGTCGAGGTGCTCGGCGCGGAACATCCCTACAGCCTCTCCTCCGCCATGAACCTGGCCCGTGACCTGCGGGACGTCGGGCGGTACGAGGACTCGGTCGGCATCCTCAGCCGTACGTACGACAGTTACAAGGCCACGCTCGGCCGGGCCTTCCCGGGCACGCTGAGCGCGGCGAAGAGCCTCGCGGTGTCGCTGCGCCGCGCGGGCAGACTGGAGGACGCCCGCCGGCTGACGGTGGCCACCCGCGCCAGGTACCGGGCCAAGTACACCTCCGCCAACCCGGAGTCGCTGGCCTGCGATCTGAATCTGGCGGCCGACCTGTTCGCGGCCGGCGAGGCGACCGAGGCCAGGGACACCGCACAGGAGGTCGTCGACCAGTACATGAAGGTGCCGGGCGAGAAACACCCGTACACCCTCGCCGCGCTGAACAATCTGGGTGTCTACCAGTCGGGGAGCGGTGCGCCCGAGGAGTCGGTGCGGGTGCTGACCAGAGCGGTCGCCGCGATGCGGGAGGTGTACGGGCCGGAGCACCCCAACACCCTGTTCTGCGTGATGAACCTGGCGAACGCGACGGCTGAGCGGGGCGACCTCGATCTGGTGCTGGAGACCGAGGAGAAGGTGTCCGGGCAGCTCAGGAGGGTACTGGGGGCGCATCACCCGGAGACCCTGGCCATGACGTCGAACATGGCGGTCACGCTCGACGCGATGGGGCGCAAGGACGAGGCGCTGCGGCTGAGGTCCGAGACGGTCGAGGAGCTGGCCCGTCAGCTCGGCGACGACCATCCGATGACCCGGATCGCCCGGGACGACGACCGGTTCGAACGCGAACTGGAACCGACGGCGGTGTGAGCCCCGGGAGCGCCCGGCTCTCGCCGGACGCTCCCGCACCGCCGGGTCCGCCCGCTATTCGGCGGGCGGGTCCAGCAGCCAGTTGAGGATCCTGGGCAGCGCGTGCAGCGCGTCGAAGTGCGCTGCCGCCGGTTCCACCACGACGGTGGAGTTCGGGATGCGCTCGGCCAGCCAGCGCGAGTGGCCCACCGGCGAGAACACGTCCTTCTCGCCGTGCCACAGCATCACCGGCCCGGTGATGTCCGCCGGGTCGAAGCCCCACGGATTGCTGAACGCGATCGCGTCGTCGATCCAGCCCCAGGCCGAAGTGCGCAACCCCTCGCGGTAGTTGCGCAGCAGCATGGTGCGGACACCGACGTCGTTGACCACCATCCGGTCGGAGTCGGTCAGCTCCTGGCGCAGATCGTCGATGAGCCGGACCGGGTTCTTCCGGATGACCGCGGACCGCGAGATGAACGATTCCGCGAGCCCGTCCGGATCGGCCGCCGCCGTGGAGTACGCCAGCACGTTGGAGGCGGTCATCCCGTCGAACCAGTCGAGCCCGTCCGCCCCCCACGGGGCCAGCCCGACCAGCGCGGCGGTACGGGTCACCCGCTCGGGCATCAGCGCCGCGCAGGCCAGGGCGTGCGGCGCACCACCGGACCGGCCCACCACGGCGAACCGTTCGAGCCCGAGATGGTCCGCGATGGCCCGCACGTCCTGAACGGCGTCGGCGACACAGCGTCCCGGCAGCCGGTCGGACTCGCCGTAGCCCGGCCGGTCGTAGGTGATCAGCTGGGTCTTGCGCTGGTACAGGACCATGCCGCGCGGGGCCGGACCGAGCCTGCTGCCGGGCATTCCGTGCAGCAGGAAGACCGGTCTGCCGCGGGGGTCCCCGAGACGCTCAACCACCAGATGCCGCCCGTCCGCCGCGCGCACCTGACTACGCACTTGGCGCCTCCTCCGCAAGGTGCGGGCATCGCGTGCCCGTCTTTTCCCGCCCGAATCGATGATGGCTCATCAGAGCTCTTACCGAGTCCGCGAGTTGGAAACCCACTGGAGGGCGGCGGATGGCGCTGGCGGGCGTCCGGATCGGCTGCTGCGGGCGGTCGTGGGCCCGCCGGTGGTGGTCAGGCGGCCCGGCCGAGTCCGGTGAAGCCCGCCTTCGCCGGTGCCAGGCCGAAGATGTCCACGGCGTGGTAGTACGTCCAAGCCGTGCTGTTGCACACGGCGAGCTTCGCTCCGGAGTACGCGGCACACACGCGCTTGAGGTCCTCGTAGAACGCGGAGTCGATGCGTGACTTGTTGGCGGAGAAGGTGCCGGCCGCCTTGTGGTTGCGGTAGCCGAAATCGTGGCGGGCGCAGGCGTTCTGGAAGGGGAAGCCGAACGGGTTGTCGAGTGAGCTGCTGCAGTAGTCCGTCGACCAGTCGAAGCCGTACGCGGCCCAGGCGCCCTGGTTGTTGCGGGCACTGTTCCAGGCGTTGTAGCTGGAGGCGCTCGTCTGGGTCCAGGAGCTGAGGACCTGGGGCTTGTCGGCAGGGGCGGCCGAGGCGGAGGCGGCGGGGAGCAGGGCGAGCGGGAGCGACAGGGCGACCGTGGCAAGCGGGACGATGAATCGGCGACGCATGAGCAACCTCCGGAAAAAAAGGGGAGTTGGGCTGATCGTGCTCGCTCCTCGTGAACTCACGAGATCGCTTCAGCAGGATGCCACGCGCTTGTCGTGCCCGGGGTCTGTTCGGCGGATCAGGGCGTGGCGGTGGATCAGGGCCCCGGGCGGCGGCCGTGGGAGGGGAGGCCGCCGCCCCGCCGGGATTCACCGGCCCGCGGGAGCCGTGCCGATGACCACCGTGCGGGCCCACTCGGGCGGGGAGTCCGGAACGTGGTACGGATCGTCCTCGTCCCGCGACCGGGGGAACAGGCCCACCACCGTCCGGCAGGCCGGCTGCGCACTCGGCCAGGGGGTCTGACCGTCGGTCAGGACCACGACGACATCCGGCCCCGGCCGCGTCCGCAGGGCCCTGTCGAAGCCGGTGCGCAGATCCGTACCCCCGCCGCCCACCAGCGGGATTCCCTCGGCACGGCACAGCGGGTGTGCGACCCGGGCCGCCGCGTCGCACGAGAGGACGGTGATCAGGTCGCGACGGCCACCGACGGCACGGGAGATCGCGGCGACCTCCAGGAGCGCGCTGCCCAGTTCTGTGTCACTGACCGACGCGGACGTGTCGATGACCACGCAGACCCGGGGCGGTCTGCGCCGCAGGCTCGGCAGCACGGCGCCGGGCACACCGGCCGAGCGCCGCGACGGGCGGCCGTACGTGTAGTCCTCGCCCGCGCCGGATCCGGAGGCGGCCGAACGTACCGCCGCACCCAGCAGCTCCCGCCACGGCTGCGGCGGATGGAACGCCTCCTCCGCCCACCGCTGCCACCCCTTCGAGGCGTTCCCCGGGCGGCCGGTGATGCCCTGCGCCACCCTGAACCGGACCGCGTCCCGTTCCTGTTCGCTGAGGCCGTGCGCGCCGTCCGGCCCCAGGTCCCACTCCCGGTCGAGCCCGTCGGCGCCGCTGCCGCAGTCCAGCCAGGCCAGGTCCTGCGTGTGCGGCCCGAGCCGGAACTGGCGCAGGTAGTCCTCCATGAGCTGCCCCCGGGGGAGCCCCAGAGCGTCCGGATCCACGGCGCCCTCCGGCCGGACCAGTCCCTGGCCGAACACGTCGTCGTTGATCTCGCAGTCGGCGGCGATGTTCATCCGCAGCCGTTCCGCGGGACCGGTCAGCCCCTGCTGCCGGGCGACCCGGTCGCCGCGCCCGTGATGGTCGCGCAGCAGGTGCGAGACCTCGTGCACCCACACCCCGGCCAGTTCCTCCACCGGGGTCCGGTCCACGAAGCCGGGCGAGACGTAGCACCGCCAGTGCCGGTCCACGGCCATCGTCGGAACCCGCCGGGACTCCACGACGCACAGGGCGAACAGGGCCGTCGCCAGATAGGGGCGGGCCCGGACGGCCTGGAGGCGGGCGGCGAAGAGCTTGTCGAGGTCCGGCGCCCCCGGTGCGCCGGTTGTCATCGGCCGGCCTTCGCGGCTGCGGCGGCCCGGGCCGGGGTCCGGGCCGCCGCCCGGTCGGCACGCCGGGACAGGGACACCGCTCCGGCGAGCTGTTCGATCGATGCCGGAACGTCCCAGTCCTGCCGGCGCAGCGAGGCGAGCGTGGTCGCCGGGACGACCACCACGTCCGGGGTGCCGGTCTCCAGCGCCCGGACCAGGAGCGACCATGCCGCGTCCCAGCGGGACTTCTCCGGGCGGTTGCGGACGGCCGCCACCACGCCGTCGAGCACCGCCTGGCGCAGATCCCCCCGTTCGGGCAGTTCGGCGCCCGCCGGGTCGGCGAGCAGCGTCTCGGGGTCCGGCAGGTCCATCCGGTCCAGGCTCGCCAGCAGCTCCAGCCCCGGACCGTCCCCCACGGTGCCCCGGACCAGCAGGGAGAGCACATCCCGGGAGGAACCGGCGGCGGTCGCGAACGCGATGAGACACAGCGTCATGTCCCAGCTGCGGGGCGACGGCCAGGGACCGCCCCGGCGCGTCTCGCCGCTGGGCAGCCGGTGCACGAGCGTCGGCCGGGCGGAGAGGAGCCCGCACACCGCCCGGCGTGCGAAGTCCACGGCCTCCGGCAGCCGTTCGGGTTCGAGCCGGGGCAGCGTCGCCCGGGGCCAGGTCCCGGCGAGGCCGCGCACCACCACCTCGTGGTCGTGGGTCCACTGGAGATGCACGAACCGGTTGGCCAGCGGTGGACTCAGCTCCCAGCCGTCGGCCGCCGAGGAACGAGGATTGGCGGCGGCCACGATCCGCACCCCGGGCGGCAGTTGCAGGGCGCCGATCCGCCGCTCCAGCACGAGACGCAGGAGGGCGGCCTGAACGGCGGGCGGCGCGGTGGACAGCTCGTCCAGGAACAGCAGCCCCCGGCCGGCCCGTACCAGCCGCACCGCCCAGTCCGGCGGGGCCATCGGGACGCCCTGTTCGGCCGGGTCGTCCCCCACGACGGGCAGCCCCGAGAAGTCGGACGGCTCATGGACGCTGGCGATGACCGTGGTCAGCGGAAGGTCCAGGGACACGGCGAGCTGGGTGAGCGCGGCGGTCTTGCCGATGCCGGGCTCGCCCCACAGGAGTACGGGCAGATCGGCGGCCACGGCCAGGGCCAGGGCCTCCAGCTGGATGTCGGGGCGGGGTTCGGTGGTGGTGTCGCGCAGCAGGGCGTCAGTTCACCGGCGATGTCGAGCTGGGAGGCGTGGTCCTGGCCGGAACGAGGGCCGGACGTGGCGAAAGGGGTGCGTGTGGGCATGTCTGAATCACCTGTGGGTTCGTGGTGAGGCATGAGGCGTACGGGAGAAGTGCCGAATTCCGGTCAGCGACGGATCACGTGGCGCGGGTGCGAGCGACGGTCACGGGGCCGGCGGCGGTACGGGTGCAGGCGGTCCGGCCCTTCGACCAGGCCCGCCCGGAACAGCCCGTAGGTGATCCGTCGTTGCGCCGCCGCCTCCAGCTCGTCCCGCAGTTCGCCGCTGCGCAGCAGCGCGCCGGGGCCCAGCAGACCCTCGACGACGGCCAGCGCACCGGCGATGTCGCCGTGGTCGAGGCGCTCGCGCACACCGGTGAGGCAGTCCGGACGGCGGTGCGCCTCGTCGATGGCCTGGAGGCAGGGGAGGGGGGTGCCGGTCAGTGCGACCAGCAGCTCCTCCCGGCGGATCTCGGCGGGGTCGTGGTCCAGCGGGGCCAGTACCCCGTCGACCAGACCGATCCGGTGCCGGGCTCCCCGGCAGTCCACGAGGCGTGGCTGCCCCACCGGGTTCGGAGGCCGGGCCGGAGCGACCGCCGTGTGATCCGGCACCAGGGCCGCGAGGACCAGCGGGTGCAGCCGCCCGGCCTCGATCGACCCGGTACGGAGCAGGTCGAGGTCGGGCAGCACCCAGGTCGCCGCGTCGGGCAGTACCGGCAGCGCGGAGGCACCGCCGTCCGCGGCCGTGGTCGCCGCAGCGATCCGCAGCGCGGGCGGCCCGGGGCCGTCCCCCTCCGCCACCAGGTCCAGGAGCAGCCGGCGCCGGGCCCCGAACCGCACGACGACGGTCCCGGCGGACCGCCCCGCGGCCCGGAGCAGGATCCCCGCCTCGTCCGCCCACCGGTCGACGGCGCAGCTGTGCCCGGACGGCACCGCCTCCGGCACCTGCGGCGGTATCGCGGGGCGGTCGCCGGAGGGCGGCGGACCGGCCGCCCCGGACCGGATCCGCAGCTCACCGGCCCTGCGCGCGTCCCACAGATGGCGGTGCAGATCGAGGCGGAACCGAGGGTTCGGGCGGTGGTGCGGATGGCGGCGGGCCTCGGTGCCGGAGTCCGATCCGTCCCACAGCGCGAGCCCGATCCGCTGCCCGGCATCCGCCCAGGCGGGCGGAGTCCGTACCACCAGACGCACCGGACGCACACCGCCGGGCCCCTCGGTGTCGTACCGGGCCAGAGTGATCGTCAGGCCCGGCCGCAGCAGCCCACGGGGAGCGATCCGGGGCAGATGCCAGCGCAGCAGGTCAGGAGCCAGATGGCGGAGGTCGTCCCGGATCCGGGACGCGAGTTCGCGGCCGTGGGCGCGCGCCACGGAGCGGAGGCCGAGATCGACATCGACACCCGCGGCGGCGCATGCCCCCGCCCAGTCGCCGGCCTGACGGCGGGCGGTCGCGGTCTCGATCATGGAGGGCGGCACGGCGAACTCTCGCACGCGCGCCCAGAGGGAAAGGCGGGAATCCCTGTTCGCGTCCTGAGTGAGCATCAGCACTCACCTTGCGCGGACGGGGCCCCCAATCTGCTAACAGAGTGAGTTGTCATCGCCGGGCAGCGTAGCTCCCGCACCCGTGATCCGCCAGGTGTTTCGGCCCGGACCGATCTTCGTTGTGAATTGAGTGCATGCTTCAATGTTTGTGTTGGTAGGGGCGGTTTGCTGGGCGTCGGGGGGCAGGGACAGTGGTGGGGCGGCATGTCTGAATCGGATCGCCGACTGGTGCAGACCGCGGTCATCGGGAGCGCCTCGTCGGGCCTGGGCATCGTGCTGCCGCAGGAGGCCGACGAGCTCCGGCGGCTGCGTCGGCGTCATCCGGCGTACACGTACTGGTGCGGCACCCAGCTCGGGGGCTGCGGCGGCAGGCTGTCCGACCGGCTCTACGTGGACAAGGTCTGCCACTTCGCCCACGCGCCGAACGCCTCCTGTCACCGCCGTGCCAACGGCGCGGACAGCGCGGACCATCTCTTCGTCAGGCAGGACCTCGCCCTCTGGGCCCGCGGCAGCGGTATCGACGCACGGACCGTGCTGCGTGACCTGGGCTCGGGCCCGGGTGACGCCGTCGACCTCCGGGTCCGTGACAGCCGGCAGCGGGTGCGTTTCCAGTTCCGGAGGCTGTCGCACCCCGAATGGCGTTCGGCGTGTGAGGAGTCGGCACGTGATGCGGCAGGCCTGGACTGGGTCTTCGGGCCGGGGTCCGCGCACCCGGAGACCGTGGCGGAGATGTACGCGGCGAACGGCTGGGTGCTGCGCTTCCGCTGCGAGACGCAAGGGGTGGCGCGGCGCATCCGGATCAGGGCGGAGGAGGCGCGGCGCAGTACCGACTGGGTGCCGCTCGACGCCTGCGCGATGACGCCCGAGGGTTTGCGGGTCCCGGGTATGCGGGGTCCGGGGCGTGCGAGCCGTCGCCCGGCCGCGGAGGCGTCCCCGGTTCCTCCGGCGGCCGCTCCCGGTCCGTCGCCCGCCACCGGGGCGGCCCGCCGGCCCGGTCGGCGCACCAGCCCGTTGGTGCGGAAGGTCCAGCGCCTGGTGGACGAGCTGAACGTGCTCGCGGCGCCGGCGGACGCCGACGTACGGACGAAGGCCGAGCGGATGGACCGTGAGGCCGCGTCGTGGATCGAGCGGTACGGGCGGCTGACGGGCCCGGACTTCTGGTCCGGCAAGGCCACCAAGGTCGCGGGCCAGGGGGACGAACTCGCCCGCAGGCTGGAGAGGCTGGCGGGGACGCTGAGATGACGGGGCCGGCCGGACGGTGTGGGAGCGGCCGCCCCATGCCGGAGGGCGGCCGCTCCCACGCGCGGAAAGAGGACGGGACGGTCAGGAAAGCGGCGTCGAGCCGAACGGCGGCCGCTCGCCGCTGAGTTCCTCCGGGCTGCGGCGCGCGGCGACCAGGAGGGTGATGGCCGTGCCCACCACCGCCCATGCGGACAGCACCAGCAGGGAGCCGGTGACCGCGTTGCCCTTGAAGTAGGCGATCGAGCGGGCCACCCAGGTGCCCGCCCCGGGCGGCAGCGCGGGGCCGATCGCCCGCCAGAAGTCGGGGAGCATCGGCAGCGGGTAGGCGCCGCCGGCGCTCGGGTTGCCCGCGATCACCACGATCAGGACGGCCAGGCCGATGCCGACGATGCCGGTGAGGGCCTGGAGGGCGAGGGTGATCATGCCGACCGCGAAGACGGTCAGCGCGCCCAGGCCGGACAGGCCCCAGAAGCTTCCGGGCAGGGCGCCGAGGATCGGGCCGATGATGATCGCGCCGCCGATCCCGCCCGCGACGGAGTACAGCGCCATGATGCCGGTCCGGATCACCGCGCGCTGACGGTTGGCGGGCTTGGCGCCCGCGCTGATCGCCAGGATCGAGGCGCAGAGGTAGCCGCCGACGCACCAGCCCACGACCAGGTAGAACGACGAGATCCCGTTGAAGTCCTGGCCGGAGGCCGGGGCCAGGTCCACGGTCCGCACCGTGCGCTGCCGGGTCCGGTCGACCTCCGTGAGGATCTTGGTCAGGGTGGTGGCCATCGAGGTGCCGCCGCCGGAGGCGACCAGCACGGTGTCGGTCGTGCCCCTGGGGTCGACCAGCAGGGCGCCGTCGATCCTGCGGTCGAGGATCTGCTCGCGGGCGGTGGCCGCGTCGGCGACCTCGCGGGGGTCCAGCGGGCCGCCGGGAAGATTCTTCAGCTCGGTGAGGAGCTGTGCGGAGATCTGCCGCGGCGCGACGACGCCGAAGGGTACGTCGGTCGGCTTCGGATTGTGCAGCGCCCCGACGTAGGACGCGATGAACAGCAGCTGCAGTCCGAGCACACCGATGACGAGCAGTGCGGCCCGTGGAGTGACGGCGTTCTTCACCTCGTCAGCGAAAGTCATGCCCCCACGCTCCGGGGCACCGGTTGTTCGTGCAGGCGGGGCAGGGCCGAATGGCTGACCGGGCACCTCGCGGGTCGCGGGTCGGGGGGCCGGAGAGGTTCCGGGCACCGGCTATCGCACGAATGTTCGAAACTTGGTCTATGGTGGAGCGGAGGGGGTGGTGAGTACGGATCGGTCCAGGAGGTGCAGATGCCCGGGTTCACGCATCTGCATACCGTTTCCGGGTTCTCCCTGCGGTACGGGGCCTCGCACCCGGAGCGGCTGGCGGAACGCGCCGCCGAGCGGGGAATGGACGCGCTGGCGCTGACCGACCGGGACACCCTCGCGGGCGCGGTCCGCTTCGCCAAGGCCTGCGAGAGGGCCGGGATACGGCCGCTCTTCGGGGTGGAGCTCGCGGTGGGGCCCGTGACGGCGGAGCATACGAGAACCGGCGCGCCCGCGCAGCGGCCGCGGACCCCGGTCCGCGGCGGCGCCTTCATCGACGAATCCGCACCCCGGGTCACTTTTCTCGCCCGGGACGGCGCCCGGGGCTGGGCGGAGCTGTGCCGTCTCGTCACCGCCGCCCACGCCCCCGCGCCCGACGGTGCGGGGCGGCCCCTGGTCGGCCGGGCCGACCTGCCCGCCCAAGGGCTCACCGTGCTGCTCGGCCCCGCCTCCGACGTCGGCAGGGCGCTGGCCGCCGGCCGCCCGGACCGGGCCGCGGCACTGCTCGCCGGCTGGCGGGAGATCTACGGCGACGACCTGCGCCTCGAAGCCGTCCACCACGGGCGTGAGGGCACCGGACCCGGCTCGCTGCGGCTCGCCGCCCGTACCGTCGGCCTCGCCGCCGAGCAGGGGGTGCGGGCCGTGCTGACCAACGCCGTACGGTACGCCGACGCCGGGCAGGGCCCGGTCGCCGATGTGCTGGACGCGGCCCGCAGGCTGGTCCCCGTCGACCCCCGCCGGGCCCCGCTCGACAGCGGGGAGCGCTGGCTGAAGGACGCCCGCGCGATGGCCCTGACCGCCGGGCGGATCGCCTCCGCCGCCGGTCTGGGCGAGGACGCCGGGGCGCGGCTGCTCGCGGAGACCCGGCGCACCGCCGACGCCTGCGTCGTCGACCCCGAGGACCACCTCGGTCTCGGCTCGGTCCACTTCCCCGAACCGGAACTCGTCGGCGCCGGGCGGCGCACCGCCCAGCGGGTGCTGGCCTCCCGCGCCGCCGCCGGCATGGTGCTGCACGGCTACGACCGCAGGCGCGACTACTGGGAGCGGATGCACCAGGAACTGGACGTCATCGCGTACCACGGCTTCGCCTCCTACTTCCTGACGGTCGCTCAAGTGGTGGACGACGCAAGGGAGATGAAGATACGGGTCGCCGCCCGGGGCTCCGGCGCGGGATCTCTGGTCAACCATCTCCTCGGGATCGCGCACGCCGATCCGGTCGAGCACGGGCTGCTGATGGAACGCTTCCTCTCCAGGCGCCGCTTCGTGCTGCCGGACATCGACATCGACGTGGAGTCCGCCCGCAGGCTCGATGTCTACCGCGCGATCATCGACCGCTTCGGCGCCGAGCGGGTCGCGACCGTCGCCATGCCGGAGACCTACCGGGTGCGCCACGCCATCCGGGACGTGGGCGCCGCGCTCTCCATGGACCCGGCCGAGACCGACCGGCTCGCCAAGGCCTTCCCGCACATCCGGGCCCGCGACGCCCGCGCGGCCATGGAGGAACTGCCCGAACTGCGCGAAGTGGCACGGGAGAAGGGCCGGTACGGACGGCTCTGGGAGCTGGTGGAGGCGCTGGACGCACTGCCGCGCGGCATCGCCATGCACCCGTGCGGGGTGCTCCTGTCGGACGCCACGCTGCTGCGCCGGGTGCCCACCGTGCCCACCAGCGGCGACGGCTTCCCGATGGTGCAGTTCGACAAGGAGGACGTGGAGGACCTGGGTCTGCTCAAGCTCGATGTGCTGGGTGTGCGGATGCAGTCGGCGATGGCGCACGCGGTCGCGGAGATCGGACGGGCCTCGGGGCGGGCCGTGGACCTGGACGCCGTGGAGCCGGACGACCCGGAGACGTACCGGATGATCAGGAGCGCCGAGACGCTGGGCTGCTTCCAGATCGAGTCGCCGGGCCAGCGCGACCTGGTCGGCAGGCTCCAGCCGGCCGGCTTCCACGATCTGGTGGTCGACATCTCGCTGTTCCGCCCCGGACCGGTCGCCGCCGACATGGTGCGGCCGTTCATCGAGGCCCGGCACGGCCGGGCCCCCGCGCGCTACCCGCACCCCGATCTGGAAGGGCCGCTGCGCGAGACGTACGGGGTGGTCGTCTTCCACGAGCAGATCATCGAGATGGTCGACATCATGACCGGCTGCGGCCGGGACGAGGCCGACCGGGTGCGGCGCGGGCTCTCCGACCCCGAATCGCAGGACCGGATCAGGACGTGGTTCGCGCTGCGGGCGACGGAGAAGGGGTACGACGCCGAAGTGACGGCCCGCACCTGGGAGATCATCGAGGCGTTCGGCAGTTACGGCTTCTGCAAGGCGCACGCGGTCGCCTTCGCCGTACCGACGTACCAGTCGGCCTGGCTCAAGGCGCACCACCCGGCGGCCTTCTACGCCGGGCTGCTCACCCATGACCCCGGGATGTACCCGAAGCGGCTGCTGCTCGCGGACGCGCGGCGGCGGGGGGTGCCGGTGCTGGGACTGGACGTGAACCGGTCGGCGGCCACTCATCGAATCGAACTGGTGTCCGATGGTGAGGGCGGGGAGGGTGTCTGGGGGGTGCGGCTCGCGCTCTCGGACGTCCACGGCATCGGTGCGGCCGAGGTCGCCCGGATCGAGGCCGGACAGCCCTACACCTCGCTGCTCGACTTCTGGCAGCGCGCCAGGCCGGGCAGGCCGGCCGCCGAACGGCTGGCCCGGGTGGGCGCGTTGGACGCGTTCGGCGGCAACCGGCGCGATCTGCTGCTGCACCTGTCCGAACTGCACCGCGCCCAGCGGGGCGCGGGCCCCGGCGGCGGACCGGGCGCGCAGCTGCCGCTCGGCGGCGGACACCGGACCGGCTCCATCGGCCTGCCCGACCTGGACGACGCGGAACGCCTCAGCGCCGAGCTGGGCGTCCTGAGCATGGATGTCTCCCGCCACCTGATGGACGATCACCACGCCTTCCTGAAGGAGCTCGGCACGGTCTCCGCCAAGCGGCTGCGCGAGGCACGGCACGGGGACACCGTGCTGGTCGCGGGCGCCAAGGCGGCCACCCAGACCCCGCCGGTCCGCTCCGGCCGCCGGGTCGTCTTCACCACCCTGGACGACGGCACGGGCCTGGTCGACCTGGCCTTCTTCGACGACAGCCACGCCGCCTGCGCGCACACCGTCTTCCACTCCTGGCTGCTGCTGGTGCGCGGAGTGGTGCAGCGACGCGGCCCGCGGAGCCTGAGCGTGGTCGGCGCGGCGGCCTGGAACCTGGCGGAGCTGGCCGAGCTGCGGCGTACCGGCGGACTCGACGCGGTCGCGGACCGGCTGGCGCGCGAACCCTCGGCCGGAGAAGCCGGAGAAGCCGGAGAAGCCGGGGAGGCCGGGGAGGCCGGAGAGGGCGGGAAGGGCGGTCCCGCCGGCAACGGCCGCCGCATCCAGCTGCCCACCGGATACGAGATGAACCCCTGGTCCGATCTCCAGCCGCCCGGCGAAGGCGTCGCCACCGGCAGGAAGCTGTGGCACCAGAGCCCGGGGAGCGCGGGATGAGCACCGCACCCGAGGTGCCGGGCATCCTGTACCTGCGGTTCCGCAAGGTCGGCGGCGGCCTCCCGGACAGCGCCGGTTTCGAGGGGCTGCTCGCCCTGCTCGGCGCGCTCACCCCGGTGGTCGAGGCGGCCCCGCCCGACGGGGCGCTCGCCGATGTGCGCGGCGCGCTGCGCTACTTCGGGCTGGACGTGCGGGGGCTGGCCTCGGTGATCCGGATCCGCGCGCTCGCCCTGCACGGCGTGGACTGCGCCGTCGGGGCGGCGGAGAACCCGATGCTGGCCCGGATGGCGGCCCGCCGGGCCGCGCCCGGGACGACCTTCGTGGTGCCCGGGGGCGGGGCGGCGGAGTTCCTCGCGGACCGGCCGGCCGCGGCGCTGGACGGCGTCGGCGCGGCGACGGCCCGCACCCTGTGCGCGTACGGGCTCGACTCCGTCGGCCGGATCGCGGCCGCCCCGCTCGGCACCCTCCAGCGGATCACCGGCGTACGGACCGGGCGCGAACTGTGGGAGCGGGCGCACGGCATCGATCGCACGGCGGTCCTGCCGGGCGCCGCGGCCCGGTCGATCGCCGCCGAACGGTCCTTCCCCCGCGACGAGCTGGACCGGGAACGGCAGCGCCGCGCGCTCATGTCGCTCACCGAGGAGCTGGGGGCCAGGATGCGCGGGGACGGGCAGGTCTGCCGCGGCCTCGCGGTCGGCGTGCGCTATGCCGACCGGACCGGATACTCGACGCTGACCCGCAGCCGTACGCTCCGGGAACCCACCGCCCACTCCGCGGCGCTCACCGCGCTCGCGTACCGGATCCATGACTCGTTCGCCCTGCAGCGGGCCCGGGTGCGGGGGATCACGCTGCGCGCGGAGGGGCTGATGGAGAGTGAGCGGGCCGCGCACCAGCTGTCGTTCGACCCGGTGGACGAGCGGGCGCGGCGGATCGAGGCGGTGGCGGACCGGCTGCGGGACAGGTTCGGCCCCCGGGCCGTGATGCCGGGGCGGCTCGCGGCCTGACCTCCCCTTGGGGTTCGCCCGATCGACGGATCGTCACTTTTTACTGACGCGTAACTTCCCAGGCCACCCTACTCACGCGTAATTTGGCCCGGGAACACGGATGAATCAGCAGTCAGAACTGTGGTCCGGGCCGCAGGGTGTACAGACATCGCAACTCCCTTGAGCCGCAAGGAGACCACACGATGCTGCCCTGGACACGTGCGTCGCGCACCCCACGCGCGCGGAGAACCCTCGCCGCACTGCTCCTCGCCGTCGCCGCAGCCGCCACCCCCACGGCCGCTGCCGCTGCAGCCGCCCCCACAGCCGCGACAGCCACCTCCCGTGGCTGGAACGACTACTCCTGCAAGCCCTCCGCTGCCCATCCCCGCCCCGTCGTCCTGGTCCACGGAACCTTCGGGAACTCGATCGACAACTGGCTGGTCCTCGCCCCCTACCTGGTCGGCCGGGGCTACTGCGTCTACTCGCTCGACTACGGGCAGCTGCCCGGTGTGCCGCTCTTCAACGGACTCGGCCCGGTCGACAAGTCCGCCGGACAGCTCTCCGCGTTCGTCGACAAGGTGCTCGCCGCCACCGGAGCGGCCAAGGCCGACCTCGTGGGCCACTCCCAGGGCGGCATGATGCCGAACTACTACCTGAAGTTCCTCGGCGGGGCCGCCAAGGTGAACGCCATGATCGGGCTCGCGCCCGACAACCACGGCACCACCCTGCTCGGCCTGACGAAGCTGCTGCCGTACTTCCCCGGGGCCGAGGACCTGCTGAACGCCAACACCCCCGGCCTCGCCGACCAGGTGGCGGGCTCCCCGTTCATCACCAAGCTCAACTCGCTCCCCGACACCGTGCCCGGAGTGCACTACACCGTCATCGCGACCAGGTACGACGAGGTCGTGACCCCGTACCGCACACAGTTCCTGGACGGGCCGGACGTACGCAACGTCCTGCTCCAGGACCTGTGCCCGGTCGACTTCTCCGAGCACGTGGCGATCGGCACCGTCGACCGGATCGCCTACCACGAGGTGGCGAACGCCCTGGACCCGGCGCACGCCACTCCCACCACCTGCGCCTCGGCCGTCGGATAGCACGGACACGCAGGCAGTCGCGGTACGAGGGGTCCTGGCGTGCGGGCCGACGGATCCTTCGTACCCCCGTCGGCGGCGGCTGGCACGATCTACCCATGACGACGATCGACTGGGACTCCGCCGCCGACTCCTTCGACGAGGAGCCCGACCACGGGCTGCTCGACCCGGTGGTCCGGCACGCCTGGGCGCAGCGGCTGGAGAGCTGGCTGCCCGACGGGCGTTCCGAGGTGCTCGACCTGGGGTGCGGAACCGGGAGCCTGGCCCTCCTCGTCGCCGGGCAGGGGCACCGGGTCACCGCCGTCGACCGCTCCCCTCGCATGGTCGAGCAGGCCCGGGCCAAGCTCGCCGGGACGGGCACCGCGGTGCTGCTCGGGGACGCGGCCCGACCGCCGGTCGGCAATCAGCAGTTCGACGTGGTCATGGCCAGACACGTGGTGTGGCTGCTGCCCGACCCGGCGGCGGCCCTGCGCCACTGGTTCACCCTGCTGCGGCCCGGCGGCCGGCTGGTCCTGGTCGACGGCGTCCGGGCCGGCGCCGGTCCCGCCGCCGGCCAACTGACCGGCCTGCTCTCGGAACTCACCGAGCGCATCCACCACGAGCGGCTCTCCGACGACCCGGACCTGTGGGGCAGGCGGGTCGACGACGAGCGCTACGCCCTGGTGGCCCGCGCCCAGCCGCGGCACCGGCACACCGAGGTCGTCGACGTCCATCTGATCCTCCGCCGGGGCCCCGAGGTCCTGCTCGCCCGCCGGGCCGGCACGGGTTACGCGGACGGCCTGTTCAACGGCCCGTCCGGACACGTCGAGGACGGCGAGGACGTCCGCGAGGCGATGATCCGTGAGGCGGCCGAGGAGATCGGCGTCGAACTGGGGCCGGACGAGCTGCGGGTCGCCCTGGTCATGCAGCACCGCGGCCCCGGCGGCAGCCCCAGGACGGGCTGGTTCTTCGAGGCGGAGTACGACCCGGACCGTCCGCCGTACAACCGCGAACCCGACAAGTGCTCCGAGCTGGCCTGGTTCCCGCTGGACGCCCTCCCGGACGATGTCGTCGCCTACTGCCGGGCGGGGATCGAGGGCTACCGGGCGGGGGAGCACTTCCTGATCCACTGGCACGAGGACGGCGACACCGTGGCGTACGAGCCGGACGGCGTCCGCCGTGCCGTTCCGCTGCCCGCCGCCCGGTCCGGCACCGGCGAGGTGCACCACATCGAGCTGTGGGTGCCCGATCTGGCGGTGGCCGAGCAGGGGTGGGGCTGGCTCCTCGGCGAGCTGGGCCATGTCCCGTACCAGCGCTGGCAGCACGGGCGGAGCTGGCGGCGCGGCGACAGCTATGTCGTGGTCGAGCGATCGCCCGATCTGGCCCCGGGCCCGCACGACCGGCACCGCCCCGGGCTCAACCACCTGGCGTTCCACGTCCGCGACCGGGCCACCCTCGATGCGCTGGTGGCAAGGGCCCCGGAGCACGGCTGGCGGCCGCTCTTCGCGGACCGCTACCCGCACGCGGGCGGCGAGGGGCACATCGCCGCCTACCTGGAGGACGCCGCGGGGTACGAGGTGGAGCTGGTCGCCGGAGTCCACCAGCCGCGCCCGGCCCCTCAGGAACCGGCGCCGTACACCGATGTGTGGGCGCGGCGCCGGGACTGACGGGCCCGTCAGGGCCCTTCGTCCGGATCAGACCGGGGCACCGGGGTCTGCGGCGGGGGCGGGCCGGGGTCGCGGAAGTTCAGTACGAAGCGGGCGCGTTCGCCCTGGATGCGCCGGCGGACGTAGAGCACCGGCTCGCCGTCGGGGGTGCAGCTGACGCCCTCGCGGACCAGCAGGGGACTCCCGGCCGGTACGCCCAGGACGTCGGCGTCGCCGATGTCGGCCCCGATGGCGCTGAAGGCGCGCCAGTCGTACTCCAGGGTGATGCCCGCGCTGTCGGCCAGGGTGCGGACCAGGTTCTCCACCGGTCCGGGGGCCGCGAGTTCCCGGGGCAGCAGGGCGGACGGCATCCAGTAGGTGCTGATGCCCCAGGACTCCGGGCCGATGGAGAACACGCTCTCCACCCGGGACAGGACGGCGACGGGCCGGCCCAGATGGCGGGCCGCCTCCTCGTCGGTGGTGGCGGTGCCCGCGGGCAGGGCGGCGGTGATCGTCTCCTGCACGTCCATGCCCTGTCCGGCGGTGGATTCGGGCAGCGAGGTGTGCGTACTGCCCATGTCGAACCGCTGGCTGCGGGGGTCGACCGCGATCGACACCCGGGCGACGGGCGGGCGCACGAAGGTGCCGACGCCCCGGCGGATCTCGATGGCGGCGGCCCGCTCCAGCTCCGCGACGGCCTCACGGACGGTCAGTCGGTTGACGCCGAACTCGGCGCACATCTCGGGCTCGCTCGGCAGCCGGGAGCCGGCCGGGAACTCTCCCGCGTCGATGCGTTCCTGGATGAGTCGGGCCAACTGCAGATAGCGCGGACTGGTCCTTCGGTGGTTCGGCACCCCTGGATAGTACGAAGCTCCGCGGGCCGCCCGGGACGGGGATCCGGCACCGCCGGGCGTCGCGACCCGGTCATTTCACCGATGTTCATGCGCTGGTCACCCGCAGGGCCGGACAGTCGCACCCAGGGCATCTAGACATCTAGATGTCTCCCCGTGGAGCCCTTTTCCGGGCGACGACGGCGGTGACGACCAGACCACCGACCGCCCCCGCACCACCCGTGAGGTCCCCGTGCCCCTGCTGAACTTCCGCGACCCCGCCCTGACGGCCGATTCCCACCGTAACCGGATGTGCCCCGGAATCCTCTTCCGCTCCGCACAGCCCTTCCCCGCCGCGGATCAGGACACCGTCCGCGAACTGCTGGCACGGGACATCCGCACGATCGTGGACCTGCGCGGCGGCACCGAGCGCTCGGACGCGGACTGGGCGGCGGCCGAGGAGGCCGGCATCCGGGTCCGGTGGGCCCCGCTGGACGCCACCGCCGAAATGGCGGCGATCGACCCCCGCTCGCTGCGCACCGCCGAAGACCTCGGCCGCTTCTACCTCACCCTGGCCGAGAGCTCGCCCGGGGCGGTCGCGGACGCGGTCACGGCAGTCACGGCCCCCGGCGCGGCCCTGGTGCACTGCGCCGCGGGCAAGGACCGCACCGGGCTGATCACCGCCCTGCTGCTCGACCTGGCCGGCGTCCCGGTGGACGGGATCGCCGACGACTACGCCCGCACGGCCGAGGCCCTGCCCCGGATCTTCTCCGCGCTGGCCGGCGCCGCGGGCCTCGGCGCGCTCAACGCCAAGGACGCGTCCGCGGACACCGGGAGCGCGACGGTCCACGGCGGCCCGGAGATTCCGCCCGCGCTGCTGGAGGCACCAGCCGGGGCGATCCGCGCCTTCATGGACGGCATCCGCACCCGCCACGGCGGCACCGAGAAGTTCCTGCACGGCTGCGGTGCCGACCCGGCCGCGATCGCCTCGTTCCGGACCAAGGCCGCCCCGGCCCGGCAGTCCGTCCCCGCCGCCCCTTCCGGGCTCTGACACCCGGCCACCGAGCAACAGCCCCCAGGGACACAGACCATGACCGAAACCAGGCCGAAGGCGCCGGTGCCGGACGCACCCGTGCCGAAGGCGTCCGTGCCGGACATCCGGCCCACCGCGCCGCGCCGCCTCCTCGTGACGCTGATCGTCACCGAGCTGATGATCACCTTCGCGCTCGCGACGCCCCTCGTGGCCACCCTCGGCCTCAAGGTCCAGGAGATCGCACCCGACCGCAAGGAACAGGTGCTCGCCACCGTCATGGCGGTGGGCTCCATCGCCGCCCTGCTGCTCAACCCCGTCTTCGGACATCTCTCGGACCGCACCACGGGCCGCTTCGGCCGGCGCAGGCCGTGGATCGCCGGCGGTCTCGTGGCGGGACTGCCCGCCGGAGCGGTGATGGCCACCGCCCACTCGACCACCCGGCTCGTCCTCGGCTGGCTCCTCGCCCAGGCCGCCTACAACGCCGCGCTCGCCGCACTCTCCGCCGTGATCGCGGACCGGGTGCCGCCGGCGCAACAGGCCACCATGTCAGGACTGTTCGGCGCCGCCGGATTCGCCGGGGTCGTCCCCGGGCTCGTCCTGGTCGGCACGATTCCCGGCAACACCACCGCACTGTTCCTGATCCCGGCGGCGATCGGCGCCCTCGGTGCCGCACTCGCCTGGCGCCTGCTGCGCGAGCCCGCCGCCCCCGGCGGCGCGGCCCGCACCGGGAAGACGGTGAACCTGCGCAGCGTCCTCGGCAGCCTGCTGTTCGACCCGCGCACCTCCCCGGCCTTCACCGTGGTGTGGTGCCAGCGCTTTCTGCTCCAGTTCGCCAACGCGCTGATCGGCGCCTACGGGCTGTACTTCCTGATGGCCCGGCTGGACATGTCGGTCTCCGGGGCCGCCGCACTGGTCTCCGCCACCGGCCTGGTCTCGCTGGCCGGGAACGTGCTCGCCGCCGCCGTCTTCGGCCGGGTCGCCTCGCGCACGGGCGCCTACCGGGCGCTCGTCGTCGGCTCCGGAACACTGATGACCACGGCCATGGTGATCAAGATGTTCTCCGCGTCCGTGTGGCCGGTCTATCTCGCCACCGCGGTGGCCGCCGTCGGACTGGGCGCCTTCTACGCCGTCGACCTCGCCCTGGTCCTGCGGGTGATGCCGGACGGCGGCGACTCGGCCCGCTACCTGGGGGTGTTCAACATCGCCAAGGCGCTGCCCCAGACCCTCGCCCCGGTGCTCGCCCCCGTGCTCCTGGCCCTCGGCAGCGACCCGGTCGGGGCGTCGGCGGAGAAGAACTACTTCGCGCTCTTCCTCGGCGGCGCCGTCGCCGCACTGCTCGCCACCGCCCTGACCCCGCTGATCCGGCACCCGAGGCTCGTCCGTGACTGACCGCCACCGCCCGACAGGAGACCGCTCCGTGCCCGAACGCGTACGCCATCACGACGGAACACTCTTCCGCGACCTCAACCACAACGGCACCATGGAGCCGTACGAGGACCCGAGGCTCCCGGTGGAGGACCGGGTCACCGATCTGCTGGCCCGGATGACCCTGGAGGAGAAGGCCGGCCTCCTGTGCCACGGACAGATGCTCGCCGGCGACCGGGGACCGTACCGCTCCGGCGCGGAGCTGATCGGCGAGCGGCACATCAACCACTTCGCGATGATGCAGGTGCCCTCCCCGGGGGAGATGGCCCGCTGGAACAACCACGTACAGGACCTCGCCGCGGCCACCCGCCTGGGGATACCGGTCACCCTCTCCTCCGACCCCCGGCACGGCGTCGTGTCCAACCCCGCCACCGCCCACACCGGCGGCGGGTTCAGTCCGGGCCCCGAACCGATCGGGCTCGCCGCCACCGACGACCCCGCCCTGGTCGAGGAGTTCGCCCGCGCCGTCGCCGGCGAACTGCGGGCCGTCGGGATCCGGCTGGCCCTGCACCCGATGGCGGATCTGGCCACCGAACCGCGCTGGGCCCGGATCAGCGGCACCTTCGGCGAGGACGCGGACCGCGCCGGACGGATGCTGGCCGCCTATGTCCGGGGCATGCAGGGCGACTCCCTCGCATCCGGTGTCGCCTGCATGACCAAGCACTTCCCCGGTCACGGCCCCCAGGCGGACGGGGAGGACTCGCACTTCGCCCGCGGCAAGTGGCAGGCGTTTTCCGGCAACAACCTCGAACAGCACCTGAAGCCCTTCGAGGCGGCCCTCGGAGCCGGTACCGCACAGATGATGACCTGCTACTCGATCCCCGGCGGCAGCGGACTCCCGGAGGTCGGCGCGAGCTTCAGCCGGGAGGCGATCACCGGGCTGCTGCGCGAACGCCTCGGCTTCGACGGCGTGGTGTGCAGCGACTTCAACGTGCTCACCGGCCTGGACATCCCGGGACTGGGGGAACTGCCCCCGCGCAACTGGGGCGTGGAACACCTCTCCCTCACCGAACAGCTGCTGAGACTGCTGGACGCCGGGGTCGACCAGCTCGGCGGCGAGACCAGGACCGCCCTGCTGACCGGTGCCGTGCTGGACGGATCGGTGACGGAGGACCGCATCGACGCCTCCGCCCGCCGCATCCTGCGGGACAAGTTCCGGCTGGGCCTCTTCGAGGACCCGTATGTGGACCCCGAGGCCGCCGGGACGCTCGTCGGCAGCGCCGCGGCCCGCGAGCTCGGCCGGCGGGCGCAGCGCCGCTCGCTGGTCCGGCTCACCCCCCGCCGCGGCGCGCTGAACCGGATCCCGGCGTCGCCCGCCGTGTACGTGGAGAACGTGGACCCGGCCGTGGCGGCCCGCTACGGCCGGGTCGTCGACCGCCCCGAGGAGGCCGACCTGGCCGTCGTACGGCTCCAGGCCCCCTACGAGCAGCGGGAGTCGCCGCTGGAGCGGCACTTCCACTCCGGCTCCCTGGAATTCCCGCCCGAGGAGATCCGGCGGCTGACGGCCCTGTGCGCCACGGTGCCCACCGCCGTCGACGTCTTCCTCGACCGCCCCGCCGTCCTCACCGGGCTCTCCTCCGCCGCCGCCCTGCTGACCGGGAGCTTCGGGGCGTACGACGATCTGGTGCTGGACGTCGTGTTCGGGCGCCGCGACGCCGAGGGGGTGCTGCCCTTCGACCTGCCGTCCTCGATGGCCGAGGTCGAGGCATCCTTCGGGGACGTCCCGTTCAGCATGCCGAGCCCCCTGTTCCGCTGCGGCCGTCGCGCCGGCGGCTGACCGGGGGCGGGACGGCTTCCGGGCGGACCGTGCAGCGGCCCGCCCGGAAACCGGAACGCGTTCCGCCGCCCGCCGGTCAGGCCAGCAGCGCCGCCAGTCCCCCCGTACGGGCCAGGTGTTCCAACTCGTCCAGCGCCCGCTGCGCCGCCCCGGCCGCCGCCGGATCGCGTCCGGCCAGGCCGCTCTCCTCGAACTCGTCCTCGTCCAGCCGCAGTACGGACGAGCCGTCCGCCGACACCCACAGATCCAGGTCCAGGTCCTCCACCAGCAGCTCTCCGTCCCGCAGCACCGCGGGTCGGGTGATGTCGCAGTACCAGCCCTTGAGTCCGCCCGTGCCGCTGCGGACCTCCTTCACGGCGAACCAGCGGTCGCGCCAGTAGTGCTCGGTGAACACATCGCCCGGCTCGAACCGCACGAAGCCGAAGTCACGGACGCCCGGCGCCGCCCACGGCGCGCGCACCGTCACCCGGACGCCGTCGTCGCGCACCACGTCCGCCGGATACCGGATCTTGGTCCGCCCGGCCTTCACCAGGGCGACCACCACGGCGGCCTCAGCCGAGCTTGCGGACATGGCGCACATTCGTGGCACAGATCTCGTAGCCGAACCATCGGTTGACGGCCAGCATCGGTCCGTTGTCGGCGTCGTTGGCGGTGTACGCGTCCGTGTATCCGGCGGCGCGCGCCCGGTGCAGCGAGTCGTTCTTGGCGAGCTTGGCCAGACCCCGGCCGCGGTACGCCCTGCGGGTGCCGGTCATCCCCGACCAGTAGCGGGTCAGACCGTCGGTCTCCGCCGCGCTGAACGCCGCCACTTCGCCGCCCGCCACCACGACCGAGGTGAGCTCGCGGTCGAGCCCGGGAGCACGCCAGGTGTGGTTCAGCCAGTCCTCGTAGTCGTCCAGCACGGCCGGAATGTCGCTCGGCTCGTCGGCCGTGGTCTCGGCGTCCGCCTCGAAGAGCGGACGCGGGTCGTCCGCGAAGTCCGCGGCGGTACGCAGCTCCACGCCCGGCGGCGGCTCCTGACGGGGCGGCAGCGCTCCGTCCGTCAGACCGAGCCGGGAGAAGTACGCCGGCCGGGTCGGCACATAGCCGCGCCTGTCGGCGAAGGCCCGGTTCGACGGGGTGTCGAGCACCCAGGTGTAGACCGTGGTCGCGCCCTCCCGCGCCAGGTGCTCCTCGGCCGTGCGTACCAGCAGCGCGCCCGCGCCGAGCCCGGTGCGGTCCGGATGCGTGTACGTGTTGCAGAAGCCCCGGCCGGGTTCGGGGCTGTCGTGGGCGAGGCCGACCTGCGCGGTTCCGACGAGCTCCCCGTCCACCTCGGCGACCAGCAGCCGGTAGCGCTTGCCGGGGTGGGCGGAGGCCAGCTGGAAGACGACGGACTCGGGTGTCGTCACCACGTAGGGCAAGGCGGCCCGCCGGACCCGTACCCAGCCCTCCGCGTCGGCCGGGAGGAAGTCACGAACAATGACAGTCATGGGCCGGACGTTACGCGGGGGCCGCCACCGGCCGCCCCCGAATTTCCGGCGGCGCGGCGGACGTGGGGGAGAATCGGCGCGTGACCCTGAAGATCGTTCTTGATCCGGACGCCGGTACCGCCCCGTACGAGCAACTGCGCACGCAGATCTCCGAACTGGCCCGCTCCGGCGCGCTGCCCGTCGGTTTCAGACTTCCGACGGTGCGCGGCTTCGCCGAGGAGCTGGGCCTCGCCGCCAACACCGTCGCGAAGGCGTACCGCGCGCTGGAGGCCGACGGGGTGATCGAGACCCGCGGCCGCAACGGCACGTTCGTCGCCGCCGCCGGTGACGCGGCGGACCGTCGTGCGGCCGCCGCGGCACAGGAGTACGCGGACCAGGCGCGGCGGCTGGGCCTGTCCCGTGACGAGGCACTGTCCCTGGTGCGCGACGCGGTACGCGCGGCGTACGGGGCCGACTGAGCCGGGACGGGACGGGGCGGCGGACCGGCCGGCTCAGAGGTACAGGCCCGCGTCCGCCCCGGACTCCTGCCTGGGCACCGATGCGGGACCGCTGCCGCGCCGCAGCGCGTACAGCTCGGCGAGCGTCGCGCCCTCGCGGCCGAGCCCTTCCTCCGTGCCCAGCCAGGTCACCGCCTCGTTGCGGGTCAGTGACCCGACCTCGATCCTGGCGAGGCAGCGGCCGGGCCTGACCACGGCCGGGTGGAGCCGCTCCAGATCCTCGTTGGTGGTGACGCCCACCAGCACGTTGCGGCCCTGGCCGAGCAGCCCGTCGGTGAGGTTCAGCAGCCGGGACAGCGCCTGGCCCGCGGTGTGCTTGGCCTCGCCGCGGATCAGCTCGTCGCAGTCCTCCAGCAGCAGCAGCCGCCACCGGCCCTTGGCCGTGCCCTCGTCCTCGCCGATCGCGATGTCCATCAGATAGCCGACGTCGTTGAAGAGCCGCTCGGGGTCGAGCACGCAGTCCACCTGGCACCAGTCCCGCCACGAGCGGGCCAGCGTGCGCAGCGCGGACGTCTTGCCGGTGCCCGGCGGGCCGTGCAGCAGGAGCAGCCGGCCGGCGATGTCGTCGGGCGTCACCTTCATCAGCCGGTCCATGGCATCGGCCACCGGCGCCGTGTAGTTGCCCCGGACCTCGTCCCAGGTGCCGGCGGAGATCTGCCGGGTGGTGCGGTGCGGGCCGCGGTGCGGGGAGACGTACCAGAAGCCCATCGTCACGTTCTCGGGCTGGGGTTCCGGCTCGTCCAGGGCGCCGTCCGTCGCCCGTTCGAGGATCTGCTCGGCCAGCTCCGGACTGGTCGCGGTGATCGTGACGTCGGCGCCGCGGCTCCACCGTGAGACGAGCAGCGTCCAGCCGTCGCCCTCGGCGAGCGTGGCGCTGCGGTTGTCGTCGCGGGCGGTGCGCAGCACCTTGGCGGCCGGCGGCAGCAACGTCGCCCCGGCCTTGACGCGTTCCAGCGAGGAGCTGTGCGAGTAAGGCTGCTCGCCCGTCGCGAAACGGCCGAGGAACAGCGCGTCGACCACGTCGGACGGGGAATCGCTGTCGTCGACGGTGAGCCGGATCGGCAGAGCGGACTCAGGGGTGGCGGACATGGCGCCCATGATCCGGCACGCGGATATCCGGCGCACCCGGGTTTCACTGTCTTCCTCCCACTTTTCCGGCAGCGGCACCGGACATGACGGGCGCTCAAGGGGCGCGTGGGAGCTCGGCCCTGGAGAAAAAAGTTGGCATGCACACTACCGGCGAGGGTGCCGGTGCTGCTACCACGGTCTCGGCGGACGGGCGGAGATCCCGCCGGTCGGCCCCAGGGAGGCTCCATGAAACTGTCCAGACTCGCGACGCTCTCGTCCTCGCTCCTGCTCGGTGCCGTACTCGCCCTGACCGGTTCGGCCGCCGCCGGCGCCGCCACCTCCGTCCGGGCCGTCGACTACGTCGCCCTCGGAGACTCGTACTCCTCGGGCGTGGGGTCCGGCAGTTACGACAGTGCCAGCGGTGGCTGCAAGCGCAGCACCAAGGCGTATCCCGCCCTCTGGGCCGCCGCCAACTCGCCCGCCTCGTTCTCCTTCGCCGCCTGCTCGGGTGCTCGTACGGGTGATGTGAAGGCCGGTCAGCTCGGCCCGCTGAACTCCTCGACCGACCTGGTCTCGATCTCCATCGGCGGCAATGACGCGGGCTTCGCCGATGTCATGACGACCTGTGTCCTCCAGTCGGAGGCCACCTGTCTCAACCGGATCGCCACGGCCCGCGGCTATGTCGAGTCCACCCTGCCCGGCAACCTCGACTCGGTGTACGCGGCGATCCAGGCCAAGGCGCCGTCCGCCCGTGTCGTCGTGCTCGGCTACCCCCGCTTCTACAAGATCGGCGGCAGCTGCGCCGTCGGCCTGAGCGACAAGGTGCGCACCGCGATCAACGGTGCGGCCGACCTCCTCAACTCGACGACCGCCAAGCGCGCGGCCGACCACGGCTTCGCCTTCGCCGATGTCGCGGGGAAGTTCACCGGCCACGAGATCTGCTCCAGCAGCGTTTGGCTGCACAGCGTGAACTGGCTGAACATCGGTGAGTCCTACCACCCCACCGCCGCCGGACAGTCGGGCGGATACCTGCCCGCCTTCGGCTCGGCGGCCTGATCCCGCCGGCCCGTGCGGCCGGGCCCGTCCGTGCGCCGGGCGGGCGGGAGGCCCCGTCCGCAGGGGTCTCCGTCCGGCGTGGCGCCCGGACGGCCCGCGGTCCCCGTGCGGGGCCACGGGCGGAGCGTCTTCGTCCGTTTCCGTTCTGTCCAACTCGCCCTGAAATCGGGCAGATTCACGAGTGAGGTGTCAACCTCCGCATGTGTGTGCGTAATCCCGCCACCGGGATACACGAGTGTCGTCGCGGGGCGATAGGGTTAACCTGCCCGGGCCGGGTGCCCTCGTACGGGTGGGGAGTGACATGGAACAGATAGCGATGCGGAGCAGGCCGCGTGTGCCTGCCATCACATGCGGGAGCGGTGCGACGAGTTCGCGCCTCGACCGCCATCTCGCGGTGCTCGGCGGACCTGCCGTGCCACAGCGGGAGGCTGCGGAGGCGACCCTGCTGATGCGCGAGCTCACCTCGCGCGATGCGGCCCGCCATCGTCGGAGCAAGAGTGCGCGAGTCTCGCTCTTCGCGCCGCTGCGACGGCTGAGGCGCTCGCTCTTCGGCAGCCGCCGCTGACCCGACCGACCGTCACGACCGCTCGACCGGTCCACCGCCCGGGCTCCCCGGCCAGGGTCCGTCGCCCGGCCCCCCGCTCGGGGCCTCGGTGACCACACCGTCCCGGCGCTGCGCTGCTGTACGCCCTCCTGTCATCCCCAGGGCCCACGGCAGCGCTTCGGTGTGTCTGCGGGGCATCGGAGGGTGACGGCCGGGGCTTTCGGAAATACTTCGGCGCCGAAACACTTCTAGACTGTATGCATGTCCGGAAAGCGAGCCGCGCGACTGAGCCCCGACGAACGGCGGGCCCAGCTGGTCGCCATCGGCCTGGACATGCTCACCGACTGCTCGCTGGACGAACTCTCCACGGACGACGTGGCGCGGCGGGCCGGGATCTCACGCGGGCTGCTCTTCCACTACTTCGACTCCAAGCGCGACTTCTACCGTGCCGTGGTGCGGCAGGAGTGCGACGACTTCGTCGCAGCCACGGAACCGGACCCCTCACTGGGGCCCGTTCCCTGGCTGCGATCGTTCATCGCCGGTTTCGTGCGCTACGTGCTGGAGCACCGCAGGGTCTATCTCGCCCTGGTCCGCGGTGCCGCGGGCAGTCACCCCGCGGTGGAGGACATCGTCGAGGCGACCAGGGCCACCCTCGCCCGGCGGGTGGCGGAGGGACAGCGCCGGCTCGGGATGCCGGACTCGCCGCGGCTGGCCGTCGCCGCCCGCGCCTGGACGGCGTTCGCGGAGGAGGCCGTGACCAGCTGGCCGCGCGGTGGACCGGACGTACCGGGCGAGCTGGGGGCCTTCCTGGAGTCGAGCTTCGTCAGCCTGCTCGGCACCCTGGACCGGCCCTGTGCGCTGCCCCGGTGAACGGGCCGGTGACGGTCACTCGCCGCCGCGCGCGTAACGGCGTACGGACAGCGGGACGAACACCGCGAGGAGCACCACCGACCAGGCGAGCGTCCCGGCCACCGGGTGGGTGACCGGCCAGGCGGCGTCGGCGGCCGGGGACGCGTTGCCGAACAGGTCACGGACGGCCGAGGCCACGGCGCTGATCGGGTTCCACTCCGCGATCGTGCGCAGCCAGTGCGGCAGATTGCCGGTCGGGATGTACGCGCTCGACAGCAGCGGCAGGACGAAGGTGGTACTGCCCAGCTGTCCGGCCGCCTCCTCGTTGCGGATCAGCAGGCCCAGCCAGCAGCCCACCCAGGACGTGGCGAAGCGGAACAGCAGCAGCAGCCCGAAGGCGCCCAGGGCGGCGAGCGGGCCGCCCTCGATCCGCCAGCCGACCGCGAGCCCGACCAGCACCAGCGGGACCAGACCGACGGCCGTGGTCAGCAGATCGGCGGCGGTCTGGCCGAACGGCACGGCGGGCCGGCTCATCGGCAGCGCGCGGAAGCGGTCCATCACCCCGCGATGGCAGTCCTGCGAGGACTGGAACATCCCGGTCATGATGCCGCCCGCCGCCGTCGCGGCCATCAGGCCCGGCACCAGGAACGCCCGGTACTCCTGGCCGGGCACGGCCAGCGCGCTGCCGAAGACGTACCCGAAGAACAGCAGCATGGTGATCGGCATGGTCTGGGTCAGGATCACCACGCCCGGGGCCGCCTTGATCCGCTGCAGATGGCGGCCCAGCATGGCCAGGCCGTCGGCGACGGGGGTGCCGGCCGCGGACGTGGCGGGCCGCTCGTGGACCAGTGTGGTGCTGCTCATGCTGCCGTCTCCTTCACGGGCGGGGAGGTGCGGCCGTCGCCGCGGTCGGTCAGACGGAGGAAGACCTCGTCGAGCGTGGGCGGGCGCAGGCTCGCGTCGACCAGCGGCACGCCCGCGGCGTCGAGTTCGCGGACGATGCGCGGGAGGGTGAGCGTGGCGTCGTTCGCGACGGCGCCCACGGTGCGGCGCTCGTGGTCGAGCACCGGCTCGACGCCGGTGAGCTGGTCGAGCACGCCGGCCGCCGGGACCAGCGCCGACTCATGGGCGACCACCACCTCGGCGTAGCTGCCGATGCGGGACTTCAGCTCGGCGGGGGTGCCGCGGTGGGCGGCCCGGCCCCGGTCGATCAGCACGATGTCGTCGGCCAGCTGATCGGCCTCCTCCAGATACTGCGTGGTGAGCAGCACGGTCGTGCCCCGGTCGGCCAGCTCCCGTACCGCCGCCCAGATCTGGTTGCGGCTGTGCGGGTCGAGGCCGGTGGTCGGCTCGTCCAGGAAGAGGACCCGCGGGCGGGTCAGCAGGCTGGCGGCGAGGTCGAGGCGGCGGCGCATGCCGCCCGAGTAGGTGCGGGCCGGGCGGTCGGCCGCCTCGGTCAGCTCGAAGCGCTCCAGGAGCTCGTCGGCGCGGGTGCGCGCCGCGGCGCCGCGGAACCGTTGCAGCCTGGCGAAGAGCCGCAGGTTCTGCCGGCCGGAGAGCTCGCCGTCGACCGAGGCGTCCTGCCCGGTGACCCCGATGGCGGCGCGCACCGCGCCGGCCTCGCGCACCACGTCGTGGCCGGCCACCCGGGCGCTGCCGCCGTCCGGCGCGGTCAACGTGGTCAGCACCCGGACGGCGGTGGTCTTGCCCGCGCCGTTCGGCCCCAGCACTCCGCAGACGGCACCCTCGGCGACCGCGAGATCGAGCCCCCGCAGCGCGTGGACATCGCCGTATCGCTTCTCCAGACCTTCACTAAGTACAGCGTACGTAGTTGTCATGCGGCTCACCGTACCGCACTACGTACGGTGTACGTAACTACGATGGTGGGCGAGGTGATGATCGATGGTGGGGCGACCCGCTGTACCCGAAGTGATCTGGGCCCGCCCCGAGCGTGCGGGCCGGGGCCCCAGGCCCGCGTTCAGCCGGGCGGACATCGCGGCGGCGGCCGTGCGCATCGCCGATGCGGAGGGCTTCGACGCGGTGTCGATGCGCAAGGTCGCGGCGGAGCTCGGCTGCGGCACGATGTCGCTCTACAACTACGTGCCGCGCAAGGAGGATCTGTACGAGCTGATGCTCGACGCGGTCAGCGGCGACTACGACTTCCCGGAGCCGTCCGGCGACTGGCGCGCCGACCTCGTCGCGCTCGCCCGCCAGACCCGCGCGATGATGCACCGCCACACCTGGGTGCCCCGGCTGATGTCACCCGTGTACGGCTTCAGCCCGAACTCCCTGCGGTACCTGGAGTACGCGCTCAGCTGCCTGGACGGCGTCGACGCGCGGTTCGGCGAGAAGATGGAGCTGATCGCCATGGTGAACGGCGTGGTCACCACCTATGTGGCCAACGAGATCGCCACGGCGGAGCGCAGCCGGTCGCTGCCCTGGTCCGAGGAGCAGGAGCACGCGGCCCGCACCGGCTATCTGATCAGCCAGATCGAGACCGGGAAGTATCCCCGGATGGCGGCGGGGTTCGCCGAGGACTCCGGGCCGATCGATCTGGAAGGGGTCTTCGACCGGGCGCTCCACCGGGTGCTGGACTCCTTCGCCCGGTAGCCCCGCCCGGTCTCCACTCACAGCAGCGCGAACTGCCCGTCCGGGCCCTCCTCCTGATGACCGAGCACCGAGGCGGGCCGCCGGGCGGCGGCCGCGACGGGCAGCACGCCCGCCGCCCGGAGCTCGGCGGCCGTGATCCCCGGCCCGTCGGCCAGGCCCTCCCGGCGGGGGCGGAGTGCGTCGAGCAGGGCGAGCAGGGTGATCAGCTCCAGCAGCTGGGAGGTCCACTCCTGGGGCCAGGCGTGCGGCCGGACCGCCTCCAGGCCGTCCATGTCCCGCGCGCCGGCCGCCGACCGCCGCCCGAACCAGAGCTCCAGCATCCGGACCCCGCCCACCCGGAACTCCCACGCCCCGGGCGGCACGGGCGAGATGCGGCCGGTCCCCACCATGAGCGTCTCGCTGTCCGGGTCGTACCCCAGCCCGTCCGGTACGGGTGGAACCGCGGCCCGCACATAGGGCCGGCGCCCGCCGGGCAGCCGTGGGCGCTCCGTGCCGCGCGCACCCCGCAGTTGCAGCCGCAACAGCTCCTGGCCGAGCTCCACCCCGGCCGTCCAGCGCGCGGTGTCGGCGGGCAGCGGGACCTCGCAGCCGGCCGGCGAGTGGCGGGCCGCCGCGAGCGCCCAGGCCAGCACGGCACGGGCGGTCACCGAGTCCCCGTGGCGGGTCCGCAGCAGGGTCAGCAGCCCGGGGGTCAGATTGGGTTCGCGGCCGCCCGGGCGCCGGAACAGCGGCCGGATCCGGCCGGGCCGGCCCGCCGGGGAGTGGCCGTCCGGCAGCAGTGCCGTCACGGACAGGGCGGGCCCGGTGTCCTGGGGCACGTACCCGTGCTCCACGGCGAAGAGCTGGTGCCCGTCGGCGACCCGCCACAGCTCGGGGCGGGCGGCATCGATCAGCCGGTGGTCGGGGAGCAGCCACTGCTCGTCGAACGGGCCGTGCGCGATCCGTACCGGCTCCGGGCACGGCCCCTCCTCGCGGGCGAACCGGCCGGTGCCGGTGGCCTGTCCGGGCAGCGCCGCCACCGGGGTCCGCGGGGTACGGGAGCGGGTCGCCCGGAACAGCCGCTCGCGCTCATCGTCCGGGGCCCGCACCAGCCGGTCCCAGCGCGCCCGGAGGGAGGCGGCGTCGGGGGCGATCACCCAGGGGCGGCCGGTGCGCAGCGGCCGTACGGACCAGGGCATCAGCTCGTCCAGGAGCGGGGCCCGCGTTTCCCGGGCATCGTCGCAGCCGCCCGCCGCCCGTGCCGCCACCGTGTCGTCCTCCCCGTCGCCACGTCCGCCCGCCCTCCCGGGCATCGTAGCCGCGTCCCTGCGGCACGGGGCAGTGCGTCAGTGCGCCTCCACGGTGACCGAGAAGGAGAACCGGTCGCCCCGGTAGCGGATCCGCGCCACGTCGACCACCCGGCCGCTCTCGTCGTAGGTCACGCCCGTGTAGAACAGGATCGGGCTCAGCAGCGGGACCTGGAGGAGTTCGGCGGTGGCCGGGTCGGCGAGGCGTGCCTCGACCGTGTCGGTGATGCGCGAGATCCGGACGCCGACCCGGTCGCGCAGCACCTTGGTCATCGGCCAGCGTTCGAGATCGGTGACGTCCAGACGGGCCGCGACGTCGGGACGCACCACGTTCTCCGCCCAGTTGGTGGGCTCGTCGCTGTCACCGTCGCGGCGCAGCCGGCGGTAGCTGACCAGCTCCGCGCAGTCGGGGAAGTACTCGGTGAGCTCGTCCGGCACGGCGACCGGGCCGTGGCCGAGCACCGCGGTCCGCTCGCCCGACTGCTGGGCCACGATCGCGTCGATCGAACCCAGCAGCCGGACCGGCGACACCCGGCGGGCGCGCGGCTCGATGAACGTGCCGCGCCGCCGGTGCCTGCTGATCAGCCCTTCGGTCTCCAGCTCCTTGAGTGCCTGGCGCATCGTCAGGACGCTGACGCCGTAGTGCGCGGCGAGCTGCTCCTCGGTCGGCAGCCGTGCCGAGGCGTCCCTGGCGCGGCCCAGTATCGAGGCGCGCAACGACTGCGAGACCTGGTACCACAGCGGCAGCTTGCGGTTCAGGACCAGTGAGTCGGGGGCGAAGGCCGGCCCCGGGGGGATCTTGGGCGTCTGAGGCACCTGGGGGCCTTTCGTTCGGACCGGGCCGGGTCGGGGACGGCTGCCGGCCGCCTACGGCCGGAAGTTGCGGCTCAGACCCTGCCACACGTCGTCGTAGCCGTGCTGGAGATGGCCGGCGGTGGCCGCCTGCTCCGTCGCCGTCACCGGCCAGCGGGTCTCGAACATGAAGGCGAGGCCGTCGTCGATCTTCTGCGGCTTCAGCTCCGCCTCGCTGGCCCGGTCGAAGGTCTCCCGGTCCGGGCCGTGCGCCGACATCATGTTGTGGAGCGAACCGCCGCCCGGGACGAAGCCGCCCCTGCCCGCCGTCTTCGCGTCGTACGCGCCCTCGATCAGGCCCATGTACTCGCTCATCACATTGCGGTGGAAGTACGGCGGCCGGAAGGTGTCCTCGCCGACCAGCCAGCGCGGCGCGAAGACGACGAAGTCGACCCCGGCCAGACCGGGTGTGTCGGACGGCGACGTCAGCACCGTGAAGATCGACGGGTCGGGGTGGTCGTAGCTGATCGAGCCGATGACGTTGAAGCGGCGCAGATCGTAGACGTACGGGGTGTGGTTGCCGTGCCAGGCGACCACGTCGAGCGGGGAGTGACCGTACGTCGCCGACCAGAGGTTCCCGCAGAACTTGTTGATCACCTCCACCGGGCGGTCGTCGTCCTCGTACGCGGCGACGGGGGCGAGGAAGTCCCGGGCGTTCGCCAGGCCGTTGGCGCCGATCGGGCCGAGGTCGGGGAGGGTGAACGGCTGGCCGTAGTTCTCGCATACGTAGCCGCGGGCGGTCGCGTCCAGCAGCTCCACGCGGAACCGGACCCCGCGCGGGATCAGGGCGACATGCCCCGGCTCGGCGCGCAGCAGGCCCAGTTCGGTACGGAGCAGCAGGCCGCCGTGTTCCGGGACGATCAGCAGTTCGCCGTCCGAATCGCTGAACACCCGGTCCGTCATGGACGAGTCGGCGTGGTAGAGGTGCACGGCCATGCCGGTGCGCTGCGCCGCGTCGCCGTTGCCGCCGAGGGTCCACAGGCCGGCCAGGAAGTCCGTACCGGCCGCGGGCTCGGGAAGCGGATCCCAGCGCAGCCGGTTGGGGTCGGGCACGGATTCGGTGAACGGGGCGGTGCGGATCGCGCCGTTGCCGATGCGGACGAACGGCGGGTGCGCGGCCGACGGGCGGATCCGGTAGAGCCAGGAACGGCGGTTGTGGGCGCGCGGTTCGGTGAACGCGGAGCCGCTCAGCTGCTCCGCGTAGAGCCCCAGCGGTGCCCGCTGGGGGGAGTTGCGGCCGTGCGGCAGTGCGCCCGCCACCGCCTCCGAGCTGTGCTGATTGCCGAAACCGGCGGAATGCTCCAGCGCTTCCGCCGTCTTCCTCGCCTGCTCGATGCCGCTCATGTGCGCTCCCGGTGCCGAAGGAATCCTATGGGTAACCGTAGGAATCGAATGGGGGTGAGTCAACGGCATCTGTGACGCACCCGGGTGTCCGGCGGTTCAAATGCGTGGTGCGCAGGGGGGTTCCAAAAGTTGAACAATGCTCTACTCTCCCGCACATGTCGTGGACACGAAGACTTCTGGTGGTTCTGGCGGCGCTCGCCGCCGCCCTCCTCGCGGCCCCGGCCGCCCAGGCGCACGAAGAACGTCCGGTCACCCTGCCCGACGGGACCGGGAGCGTCCCCGTGTACCGCACGGGCGAGCCCGACCTGCTGGTCTGCAAGACCGACCGGGCGGACTTCGAGCGCCGCGTCTCCGGCTTCCCGGAGGCGCTGCGGACCCGGAACCTGAAGCTCTTCGAACAGTGCCGGAAGTCCGGCTACCGGCACCTGCAGCAGGCCGTCGACGCGGTGGACCGGCCCGGCATGAACATCGCCGTCCTGCCCGGGCTGTACGAGGAGGAGCCCTCGCTGCCCAGGCCGACGGGGGAGTGCACCCGGCTGAAGGCGCCCAACTCCCAGCTCGGCTACCAGATCCTGTCGTACGCCCAGCAGGCGCGGTGCCCGCACAACCAGAACCTGGTCGCGATCCTCGGCAAGAAGAACCTCCAGATCGAGGGCACCGGCGCCGAGCGCACCGACGTGGTCATCGACGCCAAGTACCAGAAGCTCAACGCGATCCGCGCGGACGGCTCCGACGGGATCTACTTCCGCAACTTCACCGCCCAGCGCACCACCTTCAACTCCCTGTACGTCCTGGCCCAGGACGGCTTCGTCATCGACTCCGTCCTCACCCGGTGGAACGACGAGTACGGCTTCCTGACCTTCGCCAGTGACCACGGGCTGTACAAGAACTGCGAGTCGTACGGGAACGGCGACTCGGGCATCTACCCCGGCAGCGCGTCGAACATCAACGACGGCTACGGCTACGACGTGCCGCGCTACTCCATCGAGATCACCGGCTGCCGCAGCCACCACAACATGGTCGGCTACTCCGGCACCGCGGGCGACTCCGTCTACGTCCACGACAACGAGTTCGACCACAACATGGGCGGCGCCTCGATGGACAGCGCCTTCCCCGGCCACCCCGGACTGCCGCAGAACCACGCCCGCTTCGAACGCAACCTGATCCACGACAACAACGCCGACTACTACCCCTACGTCGCCGACGGCACCTGCGCCAAACCGCCTGTGGACCGAGGCTACGAGGAGGGCGTCGTCTGCCCGCAGATCTCCATGCCGCCCGGCTCCGGCATCATCACCGCGGGCGGCAACTGGAACCGGTACGAGAACAACTGGATCTACGGACAAAAGCGCGCCGCCTTCGTCCTGACCGCCGTTCCCGCCTTCATCCGCGGCGAGGGCGCGCTGTCCAAGCAGACCGACACCTCGCACCACAACCGGTACGCGGGCAACCACCTCGGCAAGGACAAGGCGGGCAACTCCCGGCCCAACCGCACCGATGTGTGGTGGGACGGCCAGGGTGAGGGCAACTGCTGGCAGTCGGACGCCGGTCCGTCCTCCCCGCGTGCCCTGCCGGCCTGCGGTGCCGAGCGCGGCTCGGTGACCGGGAACACCGACCGGCTGGTCGGCGAACCGGTCAAGCTCGCTCAACTGCTGGTCTGCGCCGACTACAACGTGCAGGCGCGCCGGCTGCCGGCCGGCTGCGACTGGTACGGGGCGCGGGGCATCCAGCGCATCGAGGTGCAGGTGGCGCTGACGGTCGCGGTGGTGCTCGCGCTGGTCGGCGGGGTGCTGTGGTGGCGCAGACTGCGCGGCAGCCGGCTCGCCACGGTGGTCACCGGGCTCGGCCTGATCGGCCTCGGGCTCGATGTGGCCGGATCGACGACGGGGCTGGCCGCCTCCTACGTGCCCGCGCTGGCGCTGCTGCTGACCGGGGTGTGGTGGACCGGGATCGGTCTGGTGCTCCGGCGGGAGCGGCCCTGGCTTGGCTGGACCACGGTGGTGCTGGGCGGGCTCACGCTGCTGGACGCCGTGGACAAGGCCGTGTTCATGATCCCGTGGATCCCGCTCAGCCCGGCCTGGGTGCGTGGACTGCTCGGCGTGGTCTGGGTGGTGTGGGCGGTGATCGCCGCCGCCCGGCACGGCGAGCGCGACGCCTCGGACGCCCCCGGTACCACGGGCTCCGCGCAGTCGGCCGTTCTTGCCCCCGCCTCCGCCCCGGAAGGAGACGCGTCGTGAAGCGTTCCCACAGGCCCCTGCGGACCGCCCGGCCGCGCCGGACCGTCCGGCCCGTCGTGGCCGCGGCCACCGTGCTCACCGCGGCCGCCCTCGTGTTCGGCGCGAGCGCCTGCGGCGGGCGGGCCACCACCCACCACAAGCCCGGCACCAGCCATGAGCAGGCCGGCGGCAGCGTCGGCCGGCTGCTCACCGCCGACGACGGCTCCGGCAACCGGCTGCGCCAGGTCGACGCCGAGGGCGCCCCCTCGGTGACGGTCGCCGTGCGGCCGGACTCGGAGGACGGCTGGAACGTCCACCTCACCGTGCGGAACTTCCGGTTCACCCCGGACAGCGTGGGCGGCGCCGCGCTCCTCGGACGCGGCCACGCCCGGCTGTTCCTCGACGGCCGCCCCCTCGCCCGGATGTACGGCTCCTGGTACCACCTTCCCGCCTCCCTCGTCCGTGGCGCGGGAAGGGGCGGCACCGAACTCACCGCACGGCTCTACGCCGACGACCACACCGCCTGGGCCGTGAACTCCGCCCCCGTCCAGGCCACCGCCTCCCTCTCCGATGCCACATCCGCCCCCGGGAGGGCCGGAGCCGCAACCCCCCGGCCCGACACGACACTTGTCGAGATCGTCGTCTCGCACGGCAAGGTCAGCCCCGACCCCGGCCGCACCGAGATCAGGAAGGGCCGGACCGTCGAACTCCGGGTGCGCAGCGACCGCGCCGACCACCTCCACGTCCACGGCTACGACAAGGAGGCCGCCCTGCCCGCGGGCAGGACCGTCACCCTGACCTTCACCGCCGACCGCAGCGGGCTCTTCGAGGTCGAGACCCACGAGTCCGACCTGCTCCTGACCCAGCTCGTCGTACGGTGAGCGTCCTCGCCCACGGCATCGGCGCCCAGCACGACCTTCCGCTGTCCCCCTTCTACGCCTTCGCCGGTGCCTTCGCCGCCCTCTTCGTCTCCTTCCTCGCGCTCGGCCTGCTCTGGTCGGCCTCCCGGTTCCGCGGCGACCGGGCGGGCCGGCCGGTCCCGTCCGGCCTCCAGCGCCTCGCCGACGCCCGCCCCACCCGTATCGCCCTGCGGGCACTCGGCCTCGCCGCCGCCCTGTACGTCACACTCCAGCTGCTCCTCGGCCCCGACGACCCGGACCGCAACCCGGCCCCGGGCGCCGTGTACGTACTCCTGTGGGTCGGACTGGTCCCCGCCTCGCTCCTCCTCGGCCCCGTCTGGCGGCTGCTCAACCCGCTGCGCACCGTCCACCTCCTGGTCTGCCGTGCCCTGGGACGCGACCCCGCCGCGGGCCGCCCCCTTCCCGTGCGGCTCGGTCTGTGGCCCGCCGCCGCCGGGCTCCTCGCGTTCACCTGGCTCGAACTCGTCGCCCCCGATCCCGCGTCGGCCGGCGCCCTCCTCGTCTTCCTCGGCGGCTACGCCGGCGTCCACCTCGCGGGCGCCGCCCGGTACGGCGCCGGATGGTTCGACCGGGGGGACGCCTTCGAGGTCTACTCGGGGCTGCTCGCCCGGCTCTCCCCGCTCGGCCGCCGCCCCGCCGACCGCCGCCTCGTGTTCCGCTCCCCGTTCAACGGACTGGACGCCACCCCGCAGATCCCCGGACTCGTCGCCACCGTCTGCGTCATGCTCGGCTCCACCGCCTACGACGGCTTCTCCGACGCCCCGTCCTGGATCACCACCGTCCAGACCTCGTCCCTGGGCCGCACCACCACCGCCACCCTGGGGCTCCTGGGCGCCGTCGCCCTCGTCGCCGCCCTCTACACCCTGTGCGCCGGCGCCGTCCGGCTGATCTCCGGCCGGCTGCACCACCCCCTCACCGCCTTCGCCCACTCGCTCGTACCGATCGCCCTCGGCTATCTGATCGCCCACTACTTCACGCTCTTCGTCACCGAAGGCCCACGCACGGTCATGGTGGCACTCGGCGCCGACGGTCCGGCCCCGCCCGAGTCGCCCCTGGGCCCCGGCGGTGTCGCCACACTCCAGGTCGCCGCGATCGTCCTCGGCCACGTACTCGGCGTCATCGCCGCCCACGACCGCTCCGTACGCCTCTTCCCGCCCGGCCGCGCCGTCGCGGGACAACTCCCGCTGCTGGTCCTGATGATCACGTACACCATCGGCGGCCTGTCACTGCTCATCGCATGAGAGCCGCGCCGGAGAACCGGCGGCCACCCACCGCCGGGCATCCGGAGAACCGGCGGCCACCCACCGCCGGGCACGCGGAGCCCACCGGCCGTCCGCCGCAGAGGAGACCCACGGCATCATGGAGCCCGTGCCCCATGCGAACACGAACCTCCGCCGCGCCCCCGTGCAGCAGCGCAGTGCCGAGCGCCTCGCCCGGATACTCGACGCCTGCGCCGAACTCCTCGACGAGACCGGCTACGAGCAGCTGTCCACCCGCGCCGTGGCCCTCCGCGCAGGGGTGCCCATCGGCTCCGTGTACCGGTTCTTCTCCAACAAGCGGGCGCTGACCGACGCGCTGGCCCAGCGCAATCTGGACAGCTACGCCGAACGCATCACCGGCCGCCTGGCCGCCGTCCCGGCCACGGACTGGCGCAGCGCCATCGACGCCGTGCTGGACGAATACCTGGCCATGAAGCGCTCCGTGGCCGGATTCGCCCTGGTCGACTTCGGTGCGGTGGCCCCCGAGGAGGACCCCGCCAACGCCGCCAACCAGCGGGTCGCAGGCCGGCTCGCCGAACTGCTCGCCGGACATCTGGGCGGCGCCCCCGACGAGGATCTGTCGCGCACCGTCCTGGTCTGCGTCGAGGCCGCCGACGCCCTCCTCCAACTCGCCTTCCGCACCGATCCGTCGGGCGACCGGGCCATCGTCGCCGAGACCCGCATCATGCTCCAGGCCTATCTGGCACGCGTGCTGGACTGATTGCGCAGGCACCGGCGGCCCGTTGCGCTCTCTCCATGACCCCCGCGTTGACCTGGGGTTTTGCTCGTATTGCTCGCATGTCAACGTCTTGTTAACGCTTCGAGTCGCGCCCTAACGTCATCCGCACCGCCGAGTCCGGCGGGAGTTCAAGGGTGAGCGATAGGTATCCACATGCTGACAATCCTCGGCTTCGCCATGATTGCGACCTTCCTGGTCCTGATCATGCTGAAGAAGATGTCGCCGATCGCGGCGTTGGTCCTGATCCCCGCGCTGTTCTGCGTCGCGGTCGGACAGGGCGCGAAGCTCGGTGACTACGTCATCGACGGCGTCGGCAATCTGGCCCCGACCGCCGCGATGCTGATGTTCGCCATCGTCTACTTCGGCGTGATGATCGACGTCGGCCTCTTCGACCCGATCGTGCGCGGCATCCTGCGCTTCTGCAAGGCCGACCCGATGCGGATCGTCGTCGGTACGGCGGTGCTCGCCGCCATCGTCTCCCTCGACGGCGACGGCTCCACCACCTTCATGATCACCGTCTCGGCGATGTATCCGCTGTACAAGCGCCTCAAGATGAGCCTGGTCGTGATGACCGGCGTCGCCGCCACGGCGAACGGCGTCATGAACACCCTTCCCTGGGGCGGCCCCACCGCCCGCGCCGCCACCGCGCTCAAGCTGGACGCGGGCGACATCTTCGTACCGATGATCCCGGCGCTCGGCATCGGCCTGGTCGCCGTACTCCTCCTCGCCGTCGTGCTGGGCCGGCGCGAGCGCAAGCGCCTCGGCGTGCTCACCCTCGACGAGGCGCTGGCCACCGGCACGGCCGCGGAGCCGGAGACCGTGCTCGTCGGGGCGGGCGGCGGCAGCGACCGCATCCGCAAGAACTCCGGCGGAGCCGGAACGGGTGTGGCCACGGGAGCGGGCGGCGACGCGGCGGAGCACCGGGCCACGGACGAGGACCCGGACGAGGGCTTCAAGGGCCTGGACCCGGACCGGGCCACCCTGCGCCCCAAGCTCTACTGGTTCAACGCCGGCCTCACCATCGCCCTGCTCACCGCGATGATCATGGAACTGATGCCGATCCCGGTGCTCTTCCTGCTCGGCGCGGCCCTCGCCCTCACCGTCAACTTCCCCCACATGCCCGACCAGCGGGCCCGGATCGCCGCCCACGCCGACAACGTCCTCAACGTCTCCGGCATGGTCTTCGCGGCCGCCGTCTTCACGGGCGTCCTCTCCGGCACGGGCATGGTCCAGCACATGGCCGACTGGCTCGTCGGCGCGATCCCCGACGGCATGGGCCCGCACATGGCGATCGTCACCGGCGTCCTCAGCATCCCGCTGACGTACTTCATGTCGAACGACGGCTTCTACTTCGGTGTCGTCCCCGTGCTCGCCGAGGCGGGCGCCGCCCACGGTGTCTCCCCGCTGGAGATCGCCCGCGCCTCCCTGGTCGGCCAGCCGCTGCACATGTCGTCCCCGCTGGTTCCGGCCGTCTACGTACTCGTCGGCATGGCGAAGGTCGAATTCGGCGACCACACCAGGTTCACCGTCAAGTGGGCGGCGCTCACCTCGCTGGTGGTGCTCTGCGCCGGACTCCTGTTCGGCATCATCTGACCGTGCGCACCCTCCAGGAACCCGGCAGGAGCTGGCTGCTGCGCCTCGTCATCGCCTTCACCTTCGCGCAGGCGGCGGTGTCGATGGCGCGGCCCGCCGTCTCCTACCGGGCCCTCTCACTCGGTGCGGAAGAGCGTGCCATCGGCGTGATCACCGGGGTGTACGCGCTCCTCCCGCTCTTCGCCGCCGTGCCGCTCGGGCGCCGAACCGACCACGGACGGTGCGCGCCCCTGCTGCCCTTCGGCGTCGTGCTGATCGCGGGCGGCTGCGCCCTGAGCGGCCGGGCCGGCTCGCTGACCGCGATGGCGGCCTGGAGCGGGGTGATGGGACTGGGCCACCTCTGCTTCGTCATCGGCGCCCAGTCGATCGTCGCCCGCCAGTCCGGACCGGCCGAACAGGACCGCAACTTCGGGCACTTCACCATCGGCGCCTCCCTCGGCCAGCTCATCGGCCCGATCGCCGCCGGGTGTCTGATCTCCGAGCGGGACGGCGCCATGGCCCGTACCAGCGCACTCGCCCTGCTCGTCGCGGCGGCCGTCGCCGCCGTCTCCCTCGGCTCGCTCCGGCGCGTCGAGCACCGCTGCGCACCCGCCGCCCACCGGGCGGAGCCGGCCGCGAAGGTCCCCGTCGGCCGCATTCTGCGGGCCCGCGGGGTTCCGGCCGGAATCTTCATCAGCCTCGCCGTGCTCTCCGCGACCGACATCCTCACCGCTTACCTGCCCGTCGTCGGCGAGCACCGGGGCATCGCCCCCGCCACCGTCGGACTGCTGCTCAGCCTGCGCGCCGCCGCCACCATCGCCTGCCGGCTGGTGATGACCCCGATGCTCCGGCTCCTCGGCCGCACCGCGCTGCTCACCACCACCTGCCTGCTGGCCGGGGTGCTGTGCGCGGGCATCGCCCTGCCCGTCCCCGTGGCGGTGCTGGCCGTGATGCTCGCCGTGCTCGGCTTCTGCCTCGGCGTCGGGCAGCCGCTCTCGATGACCACCGTCGTCCGGGCCGCCCCGCCGGAGGCCCGCTCCACCGCGCTCGCCCTCCGCCTCACCGGGAACCGCCTGGGCCAGGTCGCGGCCCCCGCCTCGGCCGGACTGACCGCCGGAGTGGCGGGCACCGCGGCCCCCTTCGTCATGCTCGGCGCCCTCCTCCTCGTGGCGGCGGGGCTCGGCGTACGGGGCGGTCGGCAGGACGGGAAGGCCGGTGCCGCCCCGGACGTACCGGCACCGCTGCGGCCCCGGCGGCGGCGTGCCACCGACCGGAACCGCGCCTGACCCCCGCCGCCGACGCCCGGCCGTTGACCTCAAGTCCACTGGAGGTCGTACGTTCCTCCCATGAGCATGGAAACCACCGCGTGGACACAGCTCCACAACGTCATGAACGCGCAAGCGGACCGACGCCCCTTCGACCGGAACACCCTGCGGCGCATCGCCGCGTTCGCCCGCCCGCACCGGCGCCGGGTCGCCCTCTTCCTGGTCCTCAGCGTGGGGGCGGCGGGGG
>NZ_JBCEWQ010000010.1:0-119115 GCF_038448545.1 Streptomyces sp. CLV115 | reverse complement strand
GGGCCGACGCGGGGCGGGGCGACCACCTGCCGGAAATGGTATCCCGAAAGCGCGGGGCCGGTCGGTCGAAGCCGGATCGGCGGCAGGTACGCGGGGGCGGTGCTCAGCGGGGCGGGAGCACGCTCTCGGCGAAGCCGTAGGCGGTCCAGTTCTCCTCCACCCGGCTGCGGATACGTTCGGGGAACGAGTGCCGGAACGACGCCGTGGCGCCCTTGGTGACGCCCTCGAACTGCTCGGGCAGCAGGCAGCTGGTGACGGACTTGCCGCCGCGGCCGGTCCGCACCTCCTCGGGGGTGAGGTAGGGGACCATCGGGATGCCCGGGGCCTGCGGGTAGTGGTACGTGCCGGTGCCGGGGTGGTGGCGGGTCGCCATGGCCCACACCACCTGGTCGATGTCGGTGATGTCGATGTCGTCGGCCACCAGCAGGACCTTGGGCACCAGCCATCCGGTGTGGGAGCCGAAGAGGACCTCGGCGACCGCGTCGGCCAGTTCCTTCTCGTTCGTCCCGCTCCGCGCCAGCCGCCGGATGTCGATGGACACGACGATCCAGCAGGTGGCCGCTTCGTAGGAGCACCAGGCCAGATCGACGGGCAGACCGGCGGTGCGCAGCAGGTCCAGGCCGACGGCGGAGATCATGGTGCCCCAGATGGTGTGATTCTCCTCCGGGGGCAGGCCCGCCACACAGATCGGCAGGATGGGGTCGTCGCGGAAGGTCATCGCTTCGACGTGGAAGACGGGCTGCGGCCTGCTCTCGGCGAAGGCGTACCCGTGGTACTCCCCCATCGGCCCCTCGGGGGCGGTCTCGTCCGGGCTGATCCAGCCCTCCAGGACTATTTCGGAGTTGGCCGGAACGTGCAGGTCGTGCAGCTCGGTGCGGACGACCTCGACCGGACTGCCCGCGAGGGCACCGACGTAGCCGTCCTCGTTCACCTCGGCGGGCAGTGGCATGCCCGCGGCGGCCAGCGCGGCGGGCGGGGCGCCGAGCACCATGGCCCACGGTGTGGGCAGGCCCCGCTCCCGCCACATGGCGTGGATCATGCCGAGATGCTGCTGGGCCATCGCCGGGCCGACCAGGGTGGTGCGCCCGTGCAGCATGGTGCGGCTGATCGACCAGCTGGTCCACCGTCCGTCGGGAGTGCGCACCACGTGGTAGCCGTAGGTCCCCAGATAGCGGCCGCCGTCGTTCTCGTGCAGCAGCGGTACGGGGAAGCGCTCCAGGTCGACGTCGTCGCCGGTGAGGACGTTGTCCTTGCAGGGGCCGGTCTCCACCACGCGCGGCGCGACGGGTTCGGCGTGCATGGCGGCGACGAGGTGCTCCAGCAGCTCGCGCGGGGCGGTGCCGGCCGGGAGGCCGAAGTGGGCCGCGAGCCTGCCGTAGGTGTTGCCGCCGGTGCCGCTCAAGCCCGCCGGTGCGCCGAGTATGCGGAAGCCCGCCTCGGTGCCGGTCAGATTGCTGAACAGCGGGGCGGGGCTGCTCGTCTCGTAGACGCGCCGGGTGATGGCCGCGGCCTCCAGCAGGGGGCTGACCGGTTCGCGGATGTCGACGGCGTCGCCCGTGGCGAGCAGATTCTCGACGAAGTCACGGAAGTTGAGCGCGCTGCCTCGTTGGGTCATGGCAGGGCCTTTCTCAGAGTGCGGTGGAGTGTTCCGGCCGGGCGGGGTGGCGGGGTTCGCCGTTCGGCGCCTGCCGGGCGCGGCGGGCCGGGCGATCCGCGGCGGCCGCCCCGAGCCCCTGCCACCGCCGGGCAGTGGGGAGTTCGAGGTCGAACTGGTCGAGGACGCGGGCCACGATGTGCTCGACGATGTCGTCGATGCCGCGGGGGCGGTTGTAGAACGCCGGGACCGGCGGCATGATCACCGCGCCCATCCGCGTCAGGTCCAGCATGTTCTCCAGGTGCACGGCCGACAGCGGGTTCTCCCGCGCCACCAGGACGAGCCGGCGCCGCTCCTTGAGCACCACGTCCGCGGCCCGGCCGATCAGCCCCTCCCCCTGGCCGGTGCGGATGGAGGCCAGCGTCTTCATGCTGCACGGCACGACCACCATGCCGTCGGTCCGGAACGATCCGCTGGAGATGGCGGCGCCCTGGTCGTCCGGGCTGTGGCACACCGACGCGAGCGCCGCCACCTCGCGCAGCGAGTACGTCGTCTCCTGCGCCAGCGTGGTCCGGGCCCAGCGGCTGACGACCAGATGCGTCTCGACGCCCAGTTCCTTCAGCGCTTCCAGCAGGCGCACCCCGATGGGCGCGCCGGTGGCACCTGTCATGGCGACCACGAGCTTCATCGCACCGTCCTTCCGTTCACGGACGTCACGCACAGTTATTCCGTACACGTCCTACTGTCCTTCACGGTAAAGTACGTGTACGTCATAATCAACTCGGCGGAGGCAGCGGGCGATGTCGCAGGAGAACGAGGAACCGGGCGTTCGGCTCGATGCCATCGGCGGAGTCGGGCCGCTGGCCCGGCAGCTGAACCAGGCGCACGCCCGGCTCTGGTACGAGCGGGTGGACCAGGACCTGACGGGCCCTCAATTCACTGTCCTGACCCTGCTGCACGCCCATGGCGACATGGATCAGGGCACGCTCGGCTCGCTGGCCCATCTCGACAAGTCGACCACCGCCCCGCTCCTGGACCGGCTGCGCCGGCGCGGGCTGGTGGAGCTGGCCCAGGACGAGAAGGACCGGCGCCGCAAGCTGGTGCGCATCACCGGGAGCGGCCGGGAACTGGCCGTCCGGCTCGCGCCCGCGGTCGTGGCGGTGAACGAGGAGATGCTGTCGCCGTTCTCCCCAGGGGAACGGGAACAGTTCCTCACGCTGTTGCGGCGCGCGGCGCAGCGGCGGGAACGGTGACGGCGGCGTCGACCGGCGGGCCGGAGCGCGGCCGGTCGGCACCGTGCTGCGGGCGATCCGGTACGGCACCGTGTCGCGGTGGCGGTGTGGCCGGCGTGCCGCCCCGGCGGCCGACCCGTCCGCGGCGGACCGGGCACGTTACGGGATCGGGGTGGCGCACAACACCCTGCTGCTCGACGCGCCGGATCGCACCGCGGGGAACCGGCGCCGCCGGACTCCGCTCCCGCCGCCGGCCTGCGCTCAGGCGGCCTTGAGCGCTCCGGCGTCGTGGGCGACCCGGCCGCCGACCACGGTCGCCCCCACCGTCAGCCGCGCGATGCGGTCCGGGGCCACGCCCAGCAGATCGTCGCTGAGCACCGCGAAGTCGGCGAGCATGCCCCGGGCGAGGGTTCCCTTGATGTGCTCCTCGTGGACGGCGTGGGCCGAGCCGATCGTGTACGCGGTCAGCGCCTCCCGTGCCGTCACCGCCTCGTGCGGGCCGATCGGCGCACCCGAGGCGGTCGTCCGGTTCACCATGTCGTGGATGCTCAGCAGCGGGTCCGGGGCGACCACGGGGGCGTCCGACGAGCCGGGCAGCACCAGCCCCGCATCGAGGAACGACCGCATCCGGTAGGCCAGCCCGGACCGTTCGGGGCCCAGCGCAGCCAGGAGGCCGTCACCGATCTCCGAGAGGAACCGGCCCTGCGGCACCGGGATCAGGCCGAGCGCCGCGATCCGGGCGACCTGGGCGTCGCTGGTCACCGCGGCGTGCTCGACCCGGTGGCGCACATCGGCGCGCGGATGCAGCCGCTGCGCCTCCTCGTACGCGTCGAGAACGACGTCGAGTGCGGCGTCCCCGATGGCGTGCGTGGCGATCTGCCAGCCGCAGCGGTGCGCCTCGACGATGCAGCGGCGGATCTGCTCGGGCTCGTGCTGGAGCAGACCGCTGTTGCCGGGGGTGTCGTGGTAGTCGCAGCACATCGCCGCGGAGCGGCCGATCAGCGAGCCGTCCGACATCATCTTCGTCGGGCCGATGCGCAGCCACTCGTCGCCGAATCCGGTACGCAGGCCGAGGTCGAGGCCGTACCAGGTGGTGTCCGGCGCGAAGACGCCGCAGTCGTGCAGTGCCGTGATGTACGGCATGAGCGTCATCCGGACGCCGAGCCGGCCGCTCTCCCGGACCCGCTGGTAGGCGTCCAGATCGGCGGGACCGTTGCCGATGCCGTCGACGACGCCGATGCCCGGCTCGGTCACGCTGGTGAGTCCGACCGCGAGCGCGGCCCGTGCCCCCTCGGCGATGTTGGCGGTCCACTCCTCGGCGGGCTCCGGCCGCAGTACCCGCTCGACCAGTCGCATCGCGGTCTCCTGGAGCAGTCCCTCCGCCCGCCCGGACGCGTCCCGCACGACATGACCGCCGGGGACGTCGGGCACCGCGGTGAGGTCGGTGAAGCCGGCCCGTGCGAACGCCGCCGTGCCGGCGACGGCCATGTGGTGCGAGGTGTGCACCAGCCAGACCGGACGGCCCCCGGCGGCCCGGTCGAGCGCTTCGGCGGTCGGATGGGCGCCGGTCTTGTTCTGGTCGTAGCCGGCGCCCAGCACCCAGGCGTCGGCGGGCAGCGTCGCGGCCCGCTCGGCCACGGCCCGGTACAGCGCGTCGAGGGTGGGCGCCGCGGTGTACGAGACATCGAGCTCGCGCCGCCCCTTGCCGACCAGACTGAGGTGGTGGTGGGCGTCGTTGAAGCCGGGCACGGCGTGCGCTCCGCCGAGGTCGACGACGGTGTCGGCGGTGCACCCCGCCAGTTCCTCGTCGAGAGCCGCGATCCGGCCGCCCAGTACACCGATGGCACTGGCCTCGGGGCGGTCCGGGTCGAGGGTGGCGAACCGTCCGTTGTGGAACACGGCGTCGAGGCGCACGGGGTCAACTCCTTGGGTGTTGCGGGGGGGGATGGGGTGGTGGCCGGCGGGTGTCGTCAGACGGCGGCCGCGACGGGCGGCACGCTCGGTGCGGGCCGGTCCATGAAACGGGCGAGCACGGCGACGCACGCCGTGGTGACCAGCAGCAGGGCCGCGTAGAACGCGACCACGGGCCAGATCGAGCCGCCGCCGGACGTCAGCAGTGCCTGGGCCACCAGCGGGGTCGTGCCGCCGATGAGGGTCGAGCACAGCTGGCACGAGAGCGAGATGCCGGTGTAGCGGACCCGGGAGGGGAAGGCCCGGGCGAGGAATCCGGCCAGGACGGCGTAGTACCCCGAGCCGCTGATCATGGCGAGCGCGATGCCGCAGAACACCAGGACCGGGCGCGCCGTGTTGATCAGCAGGAACATCGGGACGGCGACGACGACGTTGGCGAGCAGCGAGCACACCATGAACCGGGCCTCGCCGACCCGTTCGGAGATCAGCGCGGCCAGCGGCTGCCACAGGAACTGCACCACGGAGAGCGCGAGCAGGACGTACAGCATCGTCTGCCGGTTCATGTGCAGCTCGTTCGTGGTCCAGGAGAGCACGAAGGTGTTGGTGAAGTACGCGGCGGAGATGCCCATGATCGAGGCGCCGATGCCCAGCAGGACGGTGCGCCAGTCGGTGCGCAGCACCTCGGCGATCGGGAGTTTCACCACGTCGCCGCTCTCCTTGACCCGCTCGAAGTCGTCCGACTCCTCGACCTTCAGGCGGATCACCAGTCCGACCACGACGAGCAGCCCGGACAGCAGGAACGGCACGCGCCAGCCCCATGCGGCGAAGGCGGCGTCGTCCAGGGTGCCGGCCGCGAGGAAGACCAGGGTGGCCAGGATCGCCCCGGCCGGGGAGCCCTGCTGCACCAGCATCGCGAAGAGGGAGCCCCGGCCCTTGGGGGCGCTCTCGGACGCCATCAGGACCGCGCCGCCCCACTCACCGCCCACCGCGATGCCCTGGACGGCGCGCAGCAGGGCCAGCAGGAAGGGGGCGGCCACACCGATCTGCGCGTGGGTGGGGAGCACTCCGACCAGGAAGGTGGCGGCCCCCATCATGAGCAGCGTGGTGACCAGGGTGCCCTTGCGGCCCATCCGGTCGCCCAGATGGCCGAAGACGATCCCGCCGATGGGCCGGGCGAGGAAGCCGACCCAGAACGTCGCGAAGGAGGCGAGCACGCCGGCGGCGGGCGACACGTCGGGGAAGAACAGCTTTCCGAAGACGAGCGCGGACGCCGTTCCGTAGATGTAGAAGTCGTACCACTCGATGGTGGTGCCGACGAACGAGGCGAGACCCGCACGGCGGGCCCGGCCCGAAGCGCGGGTGCCCCGCGCTTCGGCGGCGTCGGGAAGTCGGACGTTCATGGGTGGGCCTCCGGCGGGCGCGGAGCCTTCGGCGAGGGGCCGGACGGTGCGGGAGGACCGGACGGTGGGGAGCCCTTGGGCGAAGGAGCCGGGACGGTGAGCTGGACAGCCACAGTCTGGGATTCGACCACCCATAGCGTCTAATACTTGATTGCTACGATTCCCATGCTTTCAAGGCATGGAAAATGGTCGAGGCTTCTTGGAGGAGGCCATGGAACTGCGGGTGCTGCGTTACTTCCTCGCTGTCGCGGAGGCCGATTCGGTCACCGCCGCGGCCCGCCAGGTGCACATCGCCCAGCCCTCGCTGTCGCGCCAACTGAGCGCCCTGGAGAAGGACTTGGGGGTATCCCTGTTCACCCGCCGTCCGGGCTCACTGACGCTGAACGCGGCCGGCCGCCGATTCCGTCCCATCGCCCAGGACCTGGTGCGCCGGGCCGAGCAGGCCGCCGAGACGATGTCCGCCGTGGGGCAGGGAGAGCAGGCGGCGCTCACGGTGGTCACCGCCCCCTCCACCGTCGCCTACCTGCTGGCCCCGTTCATGGCGGGCGGCGGCAGCGCGGGGCCCACGCTGCGCGACGCCATCCAGGAGGACCCCAGCCGGGTCTTCGACACGCTGGCGCGCAGCGACGCCGACCTCGGCATCTCCACCGGCCCCGCCCCGGCCCCGCTGGAATCCGCCTTCCTGGGCCGGACGCCCGTCATCGCCCAGGTTCCCGCCGGGCACCCCTGGGCCGGGCGCCGCACGATCGATCTCGCCGAACTGGTCACCGAACCGCTGATCCTGATGACCCGCGCCAACGTGGCGCGGCTCGTCGTGGACGAGGCCGTCAGCCGGGCGGGGCTCGGCTTCGCCGCCGTGTCGGAGACCGGGTCGTCGCCCTTCGCGCAGGCGCTCGCCGCGGCGGGGCGCGGAGTCTGTCTGGTCACCGACGACGCCCGCTTCGGCCTGTCCGAACTGATCGTGCACACTCCGGACGGCCCGCTGACGGTCCCCCTGTACGCGGGATGGGACGCCTCCCATTACGCCCGCCCCGCCATCCACACCCTGGTCGACGGCCTGCGCGACTACTGCGAGTCCCGGATGCGTCGGTTCCGGGGGCTGTGACCGGCCGGCGCGGTGGCGCTACCAGTAGTGGCGCCGGCCGCCGACCGCGTGCCCGACGGCGCCGAGGATCCACAGGACGGCCCCGATCACGACGAGCACGACACCGATGGTCCACAGGATCGAGATTCCGGCGATCAAGCCGATGACCAGCAGGATGACGCCGAGGACGATCATGATGTCCTCCAATCGTGCGATTCCTCCCAGTATCCACCCGGGCCCGCCCCGTGGCCGTTCCACCGGGGTGATCACACGTCCGGCAGGCGGTGCGGGGACCGGCGCAGGTAGCAGGCCCAGGTCAGTACCAGGCACAGGGCGTAGTAGCCGAGGAACGCCACGTACGCGGCCTGTCCGTTCCCCGTCTCCAGGAAGGACTGGCGGAAGGCGAGGTTGACCAGCACTCCGCCGAAGGCGCCGATCGCGCCCGCCACTCCGATCAGGGCGGTGGTCCGGCGCCGTGAGCGCCGCTCGGCCTCGGCCGGCGCGGCCCCTTCGGCGGTCTCCACCCGTGCGGTGGCCCGGAAGATCGCCGGGATCATCTTGTACGTCGAGCCGTTCCCCGCCCCGCTGAGGACGAAGAGCGCGACGAATCCCCCCAGGAACAACGCCGGTGAGTGCTGCCGTGACGCCTCCAGCACCACGCCCGCGCCCACCGCCATCGCGGCGAAGGTCCAGAAGGTCACCCGGGCGCCACCGCAACGGTCCGCCAGGAGACCGCCCAGTGGGCGGGAGAGCGAGCCGAGCAGCGGGCCGAGGAAGGTGAGGGCCGCCGCCTTCACCGGGGTGTCGAACTGCTGGTGGAACTGGACCTGAAGGACCTGCCCGAAGGCGAAGCCGAAGCCGATGAACGAACCGAAGGTGCCGATGTAGAGCAGCGACATCACCCGGCCGTGCCTGCTCGCCAGCACCTCGCGCAGGGCGCCGCGTTCGCCGCGTGCGGTGGTGAGGTTGTCCATCCGCAGCGCCGCGCCGAGCGCGACCAGCACGATCAGCGGGAGGTAGACGAGGATCAGCAGCCGTGGGTGGGCGGCGCCCGCGGTGGCCAGCACCAGGAGGCCGAGCAGTTGCACGGCCGGTACGCCGAGGTTGCCGCCGCCGGCGTTCACGCCCAGTGCCCAGCCCTTGAGCCGTTGTGGGTAGAAGGCGTTGATGTTGGCCATCGAGGAGGCGAAGTTGCCGCCGCCGACACCGGCCACGGCGGCCACCGCGAGCAGGGTGCCGTACGAGACCCCGGGCTTGAGCACGATCCCGGCCAGGATCGTCGGCACGAGCAGCAACAGGGCGCTGAACACCGTCCAGTTGCGGCCGCCGAACCGTGCCACGGCTGCGGTGTACGGGATCCGCAGCACCGATCCGAGTGCGGTGGGCAGGGCGGTGAGGGTGAACTTCCCGGCCGCGTCGATGCGGTATTCCGGGCCGAGGAAGAGCACCAGCACCGACCACAGGCTCCAGACGGAGAAGCCGATGTGTTCGCTGAGGACCGAGTGGACCAGGTTGCGCCGGGCGATCCGGGCGCCTGCCAGGGTCCAGAACTCGTTGTCCTCGGGGTCCCAGTCCTCGATCCGCCGGGATCCGGTCCGGCCGGTGGTGACGGCTGCGGTGACGGTGCTCATCAGCAGACCTCCGCAGCGGCTGCCGCGACCACGCGCACGGGCCAGACACGCAGGTCGGCGGGGGTGCCGTCGGGGGCGTGCGGCTCGTCCAGACTGCGTCCGGTGCGCAGTTCGAAGGCGTGCTTGAGCATCGGTGAGATCACCACCGGTACGCCGAGCCGGCTGCCGAGCAGACCGCGGGAGATGACGTGGGCGCCGCTGAACGGGTCGCGGTTGGCCAGTGCGTGCACCGTGCCGCCGCGCTCGCGGAAGAGCGCGACCTGGTCGCCGCCCGCGCCGACCAGTACGGCGACTCCGCGCCCCGGGCCGAGGTCGCGGTACCGGCAGACCGGCGTCCAGTTCCCCCCGTCGTCGATCTCCACCACGGCTTCGGTGTGTTCGGTCTCGGTCCCGCTCATCGTGTACGTACCTCCAGGGCCGGTCCGGCGATCAGGGCCGGAGCGAGGGGGAACCCGTCCTCCTCGGGGCGGGCCGGGCGGATCCGGTCGCGTTCATGGACGAAGCGCACGGTGGGGTCGGGTGTCCCCGGGGCGTTGGCGAAGGAGACGAAGCGGCGTACCCGTTCGGGGTCGGCCAGGGTCGCCGCCCACTCGTCCTCGTACGTCTCGACGTGCCGTGCCATCAGTTCGTCGAGGTCCGCACAGATGCCGAGCGAGTCGTCCAGGACGACGGCGCGCAGGTGGTCGAGGCCGCCCTCCAGGCGTTCCACCCAGGGGGCGGTGCGCTCCAGGCGGTCGGCGGTGCGGATGTAGAACATCAGGAACCGGTCGACGGTGCGGATGAGGGTGTCGTGATCCAGGTCGGCGGCCAGCAGATCGGCGTGGCGCGGTGTGGTGCCTCCGTTGCCGCCGACGTAGAGGTTCCAGCCCTCCGAGGTGGCGATCACCCCGAAGTCCTTGCTCCGTGCCTCCGCGCACTCCCGGGCGCAGCCGGACACGGCGGACTTCAGCTTGTGCGGTGCGCGCAGGCCCCGGTAGCGCAGCTCCAGTTCGATCGCCAGGGCCACGGAGTCCTGTACGCCGTAGCGGCACCAGGCCTGCCCGACGCAGGACTTGACCGTGCGCAGGGCCTTTCCGTAGGCGTGGCCGGACTCGAATCCGGCATCCACCAGGCGGCGCCAGATGCCCGGCAGCTGGTCGACGGTGGCGCCGAACAGGTCGATCCGCTGACCGCCGGTGATCTTGGTGTAGAGGCCGTGGTCGCGGGCGATCTCACCGATGGTGATGAGCCCTTCGGCGGTGATCTCGCCGCCGGGGATCCGGGGCACCACGGAGTAGGAGCCGTTGCGCTGGAGATTGGCCAGGAAGTGGTCGTTGGTGTCCTGGAGGGCGGCCTGTTCGCCGTCCAGGACGTGGCCGTTACCAAGGGCGGCCAGGATCGAGGCGACGGCGGGTTTGCAGATGTCGCAGCCCTCGCCGGTGCCGTGTTCGTCGATCAGCCGGGAGAAGCCGGTGATGCCCCTGACGCGGACGATCTCGTAGAGCTCGGCGCGGGTGTGGGTGAAGTGTTCGCACAGGCCGCGGGCAATCTCGTGCCCGGCCGCCGCCAGTTCCTCGCCGACGACGGAAGCCAGCAGCTTGACGCAACTTCCGCATCCCGTGCCGGCCCTCGTGCACTTCTTGACCTCGGGGACGGTGCGCATTCCCTGTTCCGTCACGGCCGCCCGGATGGCGCCCTTGCTGACGTTGTGACAGGAGCAGATCACCGCTTCGTCCGGCAGCACCAGGGGGCCCTGCCGGCCGGCCGAGGCGGCCGGGAGTATCAACTGCTCGGCCGGTGCGGGCAGTTGGGAACGGCTTGCGGCGAGGGGGCGGAGCGTGGCGTAGGACTCGGCGTCGCCGACCAGCACGCCGCCGAGCAGCCGGCCGTCCGGGCCGACCACCAGTTTTCTGTAGATTCCGGCCCTGCTGTCGGCGTAGAGCACCTCCAGTGCGCCTTCGGTGGTCCCCAGCGCGTCGCCGAAGCTGGCCACGTCCACGCCCAGCAGTTTGAGTTCGGTGGAGGTGTCGGCTCCGGTGAACTCGGCAGGGGTGCCCGTGAGTTCACGGGCTACCGTGTCGGCCATCGCGTAGCCGGGGGCGACCAGTCCGTAGACCCGGCCGTCGACGGCGAGGGCGCACTCTCCGATCGCCCAGACGTGCGGGTCCGCCGTACGGCAGTGTTCGTCCACCACGATGCCGCCGCGTCCGCCCACCGGCAGACCGCAGTCGCGGGCCAGCTGGTCGCGCGGGCGCACCCCGGCCGAGAAGACCACCAGGTCGACGTCGAGGCCGGTGCCGTCGGAGAGTGCCATGGTGCGGGCCCGGCCGTGTTCGTCGGTGTCGATCCGCTGGGTGCCGGCCCCGGTGTGGACGTGGACGCCGAGGTCCTCGATCCTGCGCCGGAGCACCGCGCCGCCGCCGTCGTCCACCTGAAGGGCCATCAGCCGGGGTGCGAACTCCACCACATGGGTCTCCAGTCCCATGGCCCGCAGCGCTCCGGCGGCCTCCAGGCCGAGCAGCCCGCCGCCCACCACCGCGCCGGCCGAGGCCCGTCCGGCGCTCGCGGTGATCGCCTCCAGGTCCTCGATGGTCCGGTAGACATGGCAGCCCGTGGCGTCGTGACCGGGCACCGGCGGCACGAACGGGTAGGAACCGGTGGCCAGCACCAGGGCGTCGTACCGCAGTACGCCGCCGCTGCGGGTGGTGACGGTGCGGGCCTCCCGGTCGATCCCGGTGGCCGGGTCGCCCAACCGCAGATCGATGCCGTGCCGCTCGACGAACCCGGGCGGGCACAGGCTCAGTTCCTCCGCGGACGTGCCGGAGAACCAGCTGGTCAGATGCACCCGGTCGTAGGCGGGGCGCGGCTCCTCGGCGAGTACGGTGACCCGCCAGCGGTGTTTCTGCTCGGCGGCCGGCTGCTCGGACAGGGCTTCCAGGAAGCGCTGTCCGACCATGCCGTGGCCGACCAGGATCAGGGACTTCTCGATCACGGGCGGTCTCCTCGGGTGGTCCCACAGAGGGTCATCGGTCGGTGGTGAGCAGTTCGAGGGGGTTCTCGGGCAGCGGGTCGTCACGCTCGTAGGCGCGGGCCAGGTCGCCGGCCGCGGCGAGATCGCCGAGCAGGATGCCGCCGACGAGGCGGTCGCCGCGGAGCACGAGCTTCTTGTACGAGCCACGGGTCGGGTCGACCAGGCGCAGCACGTCGGTGCCGGGGAGGTCCTCGCCCACCTCGCCGAAGGCCGCGTACTCCAGGGGCCCCGCGGAGAGCCGGGCCATCGGGCGCGAGCCGGTGTAGCGGAGGTCCTCGCCCGTGCCCGCCAGCCGGGACGCCAGCAGATCGGCCTGTTCCCAGGCGGGGCCCGCCAGTCCGTGGACGGTCCCCCGGTGTTCGGCGCAGTCGCCGATCGCGTACACCCCGGGCGTGGAGGCCGCGAGCCGGTCGTCCACCACGACTCCGGAGCGCACCGCGATCCCGGCCGCGCCGGCCAGGCCGGTGCGCGGGCGGACCCCGCAGGCGAGCACCACCAGGTCCGCGTCCAGCACGTAGCCACTGGCCAGTTCGACCCCGTGGACGCGTGCTCCGCCGCGCAGGGCCCTGGCGCGGTTGCCGGGGTACGTCGCCACGCCCAGCGCAGCAAGATGTCCGCGCAGCGCGTCGCCGGCCCGGTCGTCGAGGTGGCGTTCGATCAGATGGGGGGCCTGGTGGACGATCTCCACCGGAAGGCCGAGCACGGCCAGTGCCCGGGCGGCGCTCACTCCGAGCACCCCGCCGCCGATGACGACGGCGCGTTCGGCTCCGGCGGCGTCCTCCGCGAGGCGGGCGCAGTCGGCGAGGGTGCGGAAGGCGTGCACCCCCGCCTTCAGCCCGCGACGGGGCCCGCCGTCGCGTCCGTCCGGTGCGTACAGGCCGCGCAGGGGCGGCAGTACGGGGTTGGCACCGGTGGCCAGGACCAGCTCGTCGTAGCGGGCCGATTCACCTCCGGACAGCCTGAGCCGGCGTTCCACGAGGTCCAGGCCGACCACTTCGCAGCCGGTGCGCACGGCGGTTCCGGCGCCGTGGGGCAGCGCTGTCGCCTCCGGGTCGTGGCGTCCGGTCAGCACATCGGCCAGCAGCACCCGGTTGTACGGGCCGCGCGGCTCCGCGCCGTACAGCACCACTTCCGCGTCGCCGCCGTGCGCCCGGTACTGCTCCGCGAACCTGGCGGCCGCCATTCCGGCGCCGGCCACCGCGATCCGGCGGCTCATCGCACCGGCTCCACACGCACGGCGCAGACCTTGAACTCGGGCATCCCGGAGACCGGGTCGAGGGCCGGGTTGGTGAGCGTGTTGGCCCGTCCGGCGCCCGCCCAGTGGAACGGCATGAAGACGGTGTCGGGCCGGATCGACGCGGTCACCCGGGCGGGGGCCACCGCACGCCCGCGCCGGCTGGTGACCCTGAGCGGGTCTCCCTCGGCGACGCCCAGCCGCGCCGCCAGTTGCGGGTGGAGTTCGACGAACGGGCCGGGCGCGGCCCGGTTCAGCTCGGGCACCCGGCGGGTCTGGGCGCCGCTCTGGTATTGGGAGAGGACCCGCCCGGTGGTGAGGTGGAGCGGGTACTCCCGGTCGGGTTCCTCGGCGGCCGGGCGGTGGGTGACCGGGACGAAGCGGGCCCGGCCGTCCGGGGTGGCGAAGCGGTCCAGGAACAGCCGGGGCGTGCCGGGGTGCTCCTCGTCGGGGCAGGGCCAGAACACCCCGTTCTCGTTCCGGATCCTCGGGTAGCTGATCCCGGCGTAGTCGGCCGCACCGCCGGCCGAGGCGCGGCGGAGCTCCTCGAAGGCGTCCTCGGCCTGTTCGGGGAAGCCCTCGTCCACGCCGAGCCGGGCGGCCAGTTCACGCAGCACCTGCAGATCGGTGCGTACGCCCGGTGGCGGGGTCAGCGCCGCCCGGCGCAGGATCACCCGGCCCTCCAGGTTGGTGGTCGTGCCGGTCTCCTCCGCCCACTGTGCCGCGGGCAGCACCACATCGGCGAGTTGCGCGGTCTCGGAGAGCACCAGGTCGCTGACCACCAGGAGGTCCAGGGCCCGCAGCCGCTCGGTGACATGGGCCGCGTTCGGCGCGGAGACCACCGGGTTGGAGCCCATCACCAGCAGGGCCCGGGCGCCGCCCGCCGTTCCCAGGCCGTCCAGCAGTTCGTAGGCCGATCGGCCCGGGCCCGGCAGTTCGTCGGGGTGCACACCCCAGACGTCCGCGATGTGTTCGCGGGCGGCGGGGTCCTCGATCGAGCGGTAGCCGGGCAGCTGGTCGGCCTTCTGGCCGTGCTCCCGTCCGCCCTGTCCGTTGCCCTGTCCGGTCAGGCAGCCGTACCCGGAGCCGGGCCGGCCGGCCCTGCCCAGCGCCAGGCAGAGGTTGATCCAGGCGCCGACGGTGTCCGTTCCCTTGCTCTGCTGCTCGGGGCCGCGCGCGGTGAGCACCATGCCGGTGGGGGCGTCCGCGAAGAGCCGCAGGGCCTCGCGGAGCCGGTGGACCGGTACGCCGGTCAGCGCCTCCACCCGTTCCGGCCAGTGCGCCGTCGCCGCGGTGCGGGCCGCCTCGAAGCCGGTGGTGCGTTCGGCGACGAACGCCTCGTCCACCCGGCGGTCGGCGACCGCCAGGTGCAGCAGGCCGAGCGCGAGCGCCAGATCCGTGCCGGGGACGGGTTGCAGATGCAGGTCGGCCTGCTCGGCGGTACGGGTGCGTCGCGGATCCACCACGATCAGGGTGCCGCCGTTGGCGCGGAGTTCGGTGAAGTGGCGCAGTGCGGGCGGCATGGTGTCGGCCGGGTTCGCGCCGACCAGGATCACGCAGCCGGTCGTGGCGATGTCGGCCAACGGGAAGGGCAGCCCGCGGTCCAGGCCGAAGGCGATCCGGTGCGCGGCGGCCGCCGAGGACATGCAGAACCGGCCGTTGTAGTCGATGTTCGGGGTGCGGAGCACCACCCGGGCGAACTTGCCGAGCAGGTAGGCCTTCTCGTTGGTGAGCCCGCCCCCGCCGAAGACCGCGACCGCGTCCCGCCCGTGACGCCGGCCGGCGGCCAGCAGTCCGGACGCCACCCGGTCGAGGGCCTCCTCCCAGGACGCCTCACGCAGTTCGCCGCCCTGCTCCGCACGTACCAGCGGCGCGGTGAGCCGGACCCCGGAGCGGAGCACGGCGGTGGCCGACCGGCCCTTTCCGCAGAGCGCGCCGCGGTTGACGGGGAAGTCGGGGCGCTCCAGTACCTGCGCCTCGCCGCCGTCCTGCGGCGTCCGCAGGCGCATGCCGCACTGCAGTGAGCAGTACGGGCAGTGGGTGTCGGTCGTCGTCATGCCCCGAGCGTCGGCGGAGGCCGTTTCGCGGCCGGGTCGGGCCTGTTGCGTCCGGGGTACGGCTCCTTCACCGGCCGCCGGAGCCGGGGTGACGTCGCGGAAATACCGCGTAACGTCGCGGGGCCGCCCGCTTACGGCGCCGTGACGGCGGCGCAACCCGACCGAAACAGCGCCGCCGGAACCTCGGGACATGAACAGCAACCGGCCTGCGGGCCCGCTCGTCGGCTTCACCGTCGGGGTCACCGCCGCGCGCCGCCGGGAGGAGCTCGTCGCGCTGCTGCGCAGGCGCGGCGCCACGGTGGTCGAGGCGCCCGCCCTGCGGATCCTGCCGCTGGAGGACGACGCGGCGCTGCGCCGGGCCACCGCGCGCTGCCTGACCGGGCCGCTCGACTATGTGGTGGCCACCACCGGGGTCGGCTGGCGCGGCTGGCTGAGCGCGGCCGACGGCTGGGGGTACGGCGCGCGCCTGGCGGAGGTGTGCCGGGACGCCGTGGTGCTCACCCGCGGCCCGAAGGCGACCGGCGCGGTGCGGGCCGGGGGCCTGAGCGAGACCTACTCCCCCGTCACCGAGACCACCGACGCGCTGCTGGCCTGGCTGCTCGCTCGTGATCTGCCCGGCAGGCGGATCGCCGTGCAGGAACACGGGGTGCCGCTGGACACGTTCTCCGCCGCGCTGCGCGAGCGTGGCGCCGAGGTGATCACCGTGCCGGTCTACCGGTGGGGCCCGCCGGCCGATCCGGCGCCGCTGCGCCGACTGGTCGAGCGGACGGTCCGCCGTGAACTGCACGCGCTCACCTTCACCAGCGCACCGGCGATCGACGCCTTCCTCGCCGCCGCGGCCGGACTCGGCCTGGGCGACGAGGTGCTGACGGCCCTGCGCCGGGACGTGCTGCCGGTCGGCGTGGGGCCGGTCTGTGCCCGCCGGCTGGAGGAGGCCGGGGTCGCGGTGCTCTGCCCCGAGCGGGGGCGGCTCGGCGCCATGGTGCGGACCGTCGAGGCCGCGCTGCCGGCGCACGCCAGGCGTGAAGTCCGCGCCGGGCCGAGCACATTGGTGCTCCAGGGCAATGCCGTACTGGTCGACGACGGCCCGCCGGTGCGGCTTCCGCCACTGCCGGCAGCGGTGCTGCGGGCACTGGCCGAGCGGCCGGGGCGGGTGCTCAGCCGGGCCGAGCTGCTGCGCCGCGTCTGGGTCACCGGCCGGGCCGACGAGCACGCGGTGGAGGCGGCGGTCGCGCGTTTGCGCGGCGCGCTGGGCGGGCATGCCCGGCTGGTGCGTACGGTGCCCAAGCGCGGCTACAGCCTGGCGGCGGCGACATGAGGGGCGGGGTCGCGCCGACCCTGCTGGCCGTCGCGCACGGCACCCGCGACCGGGCGGGCCTCGCCGCCTACCGGGCGTTGCTCGACCTGGTACGTGCCCGGCGGCCCGGTCTGAAGGCGGAGCTGGCCTTCCTCGATCTCGCTCGGCCGGCTCCGGCCCAGGTGCTCGCCGCCTCGCGCGGGCCGGTGGTGCTGGTCCCGCTGCTGCTGAACACGGGCCACCACGTGACGGTGGACCTGCCCGCCGTCCGGGCCGCCGCGCCCCACCGGGACATCCGGCAGGCGGCGCCGCTCGGCCCCGACCCGCTGCTGGCCGCCGCCCTGGCCGGCCGGCTGGCCGAGGCGGGCCCGGCACTGGAGGGCCGGGGACCGGGCGGGCCGGACGCCGTCGTTCTGGCGGTCGCCGGGTCCACCGATCCGGCGGCCGGCGCGGACACCGAGGTGATGGCCGGCCTGCTCCGGCGGCGGCTGGGGCGCCCGGTGGTCGCCGGCTACCTCTGCGCGAACGCGCCGTCACCGGCCGAGGCGGTGCGATCCCTTCGGGCCGCGGGCCACCGTCGGGTGGCGGTCGCCCGTCAACTGATGGCCCCCGGCCATTTCGCCCGCCGGGCGCAGGAGGCCGGGGGCTGCTTCGTCTCGGCGCCGCTCGGTGCGCACCCCGATGTGGCGCGCCTGGTACTGAAGCGCTTCGACGAGGCGCTCGCGGAGCCGGTGCGGCGTACGGCCGGGGCGGCTACTCGAACCGCGTGACGTCCCCGGCGCCCCGGCGGACGATCTCGGGTTCGCCCTCGGAGAAGTCGATGACCGTGGTCGGCTCGGTGCCGCAGTCACCCGAGTCGAGCACGGCGTCCACCACATGGTCGAGCCGCTCCTTGATCTCCCAGCCCTGTGTCATCGGCTCGTCCTCGTCGGGCAGCAGCAGGGTGCTGGACAGGAGCGGTTCCCCGAGTTCGGCGAGCAGCGCCTGGGTGACCACGTGGTCGGGGATCCGGACGCCGACCGTCTTCTTCTTCGGGTGCAGCAGCTGGCGCGGCACCTCTTTCGTCGCGGGGAGGATGAAGGTGTAGCTGCCGGGCGTCGCCGCCTTGATCGCCCGGAACACGTCGTTGTCGACGTGCACGAACTGACCGAGCTGCGCAAAGTTCTGGCACACGAGCGTGAAGTGGTGCCGGTCGTCCAGGTTCCGGATCGACCGGATCCGGCCGATGCCGTCACGGCTGCCCAGCCGGCATCCCAGTGCGTAGCAGGAGTCGGTCGGATACGCGACGAGCGCCCCGGACCGGATGCTGTCGGCAACGCTGCTGATGGTGCGCCGCTGAGGATTCTCGGGGTGCACGTCGAAGTACTTCGCCATTCGCGGAGTCTAAGGGCTGTCCGGTATCCGTCTTTCGCTTCGAGGCGGACGCCGCCGTATCGGGTGAGCGGCGGGCGGGCTCCCGCCCTCTTCCACAGCACCGGACTCACCACCCCGATGCATAGATATGCCTGATATCTTACGAATGTCTCTGATGGTGAGCCTGCGGTGCTGGACCGTGCCGCCCACGCGACGGGAGCAGGAATGAACGGTGGACCCGAACCCATGAGCGCTGCCGCCCGCAGGGCCCTGGAACAGGAGCTCGCCGACCTGCGCACCGAACGCGCCGCCGTCGCCGCCACGCTGCGCGGCGGGGAGCAGGTGGGCGACCGGGCGGACGAGGCCGACGAGTTGCAGCGCGGCACTGATCTCGACCATCTGGACACCCGTATCGCCGAGATCGACGGCCGGCTCCGCGAGGCGGACGTCGCGGGGCCGCCCTCGACCGAGAGGATCGGCGTGGGCAGCACGGTGACGGTGCGGTTCGCGGACGCCACGGAGACGACCGTCCGGATCAGCGAGTTCCCCGAGGCACTGGACCTGACACTGGTCACCACCGACAGCCCGCTCGGCAGCGCGCTGCTCGGCCGTCGTGCCGGTGAGACCGTCACGTACGACGCGCCCGGGGGACGTACGACCGCTGTCGTGCTGTCGGTGGGCGACGAGAGCGCCCGCTGAACGGCTCCCGCATCGGGCACGGGGCCCGCGTGCTGTCCTTCGCCCCCGCGAGGCCGTGAGGGGTCAGCCGGTGACGATTCCGGTGACGAGGTTGATCGTGGTGGCCAGGATGCAGGCGCCGAACACGTAGGACAGCAGGCAGTGCCGGAGGGCGATCGCGCGGATCGAGGAACTCGACACGTCGGTGTCGGAGACCTGGTAGGTCATCCCGAGGTTGTAGCTGAAGTAGAGGAAGTCGACGTACTTCGGCCGGTCCTGCGAGTTGAAGTCGATCCCGCCCTCGGAGGGGACGTAGTAGAGGTACGCGTAGCGGGTGGCGTACATGAGGTGGAGCGACGCCCAGGCCATGAACACACCGCACAGTGCCGTCGCGGCCGCGGCGTGGCTCAGGTCCGAGTGGCCGACCAGCAGCATCACCACGATGCCGAGCAGCCCGCACACGGCGGCCGCCACGACGACCAGCTCTTCGAGGACGGGGCGGAACTCCTCGCGCCGGACGTTGCGGTGGGTGGTGTCCGCGTCCATGGGCCACAGCACGGTCCAGCCCGCCACGACGAAGATCGTCTCCGCCGCCGCGATCCCGGCGAGGGTGCCCAGCGGCCCGTTGGCCAGTACGCCGGTGACCGCGCCGATCACCGCGCCGGCGACCACCGAGGCGACGAGCCGGGGGACGGCGGAGAGGGTCGGCAGACGGTTCACGGACGTCAAGGGTGACCACCTCGATGGCCGGGCGGATCACCGTGCCCGGCCGGAATGCCGCCCTCGGCGAACGGGGCGGGCGGGTGCGTCCCACGCTATCCGCGCGGGCAACGCGGTGCAGCCCGGCGGCGCTCCGCGGACGCGGCCACCTGGTCCCGGGAGCCGAGTGGCGGGTGCCCCTCGGGCTGCATAGCCTGCCCGGCAGGGATCGTTTTTCACCCGTGCCCGAACGGTGGAAGGGTTGAAGGCCTTGAGCACCAACCAGGACGAGCAGCAGCCACTGGAACCCGCGGTCGGCCCCGCCCCCGAGGGCGATCCGGAGTTCCGCCCCTACCACCACCCCGCCGCGGGCTGGGGTGCGGCGAAGAGCGTGACCGGATTCCTGGCGCGCGAGGGTACTCTCGTCGACGGTCCGCGGGCCATCATGCGGATGAACCACGAGAACACCGGGTTCGACTGTCCCGGGTGCGCGTGGCCGGACGACACCAAGGGCCTGCACCTGGACATCTGCGAGAACGGGATCAAGCACGTCACCTGGGAGATGACCCGCAAACGGGTCGGGCGCGAGTTCTTCGCCGGCCACTCGGTGACCGAGCTGTCCGGGTGGAGCGACTACGACCTGGAGAACCAGGGCCGGCTGACCGAGCCGATGGTCTACGAACCCGAGTCGGACCACTACGTCCCGATCAGCTGGAAGGACGCGTTCGAGCTGGTCGGCAGCACCCTGCGCGGGCTGGACGACCCGAACCGGGCCTCGTTCTACACCTCCGGCCGGCTCGGCAACGAGGCCACGTTCCTCTACCAGTTGATGGCCCGTGAGCTGGGCACCAACAACCTGCCGGACTGCTCCAACATGTGTCACGAGGCCAGCGGCCGTGCCCTCCAGGCGTCGTTGGGCACCGGGAAGGGCACCGTCGACCTCAAGGACTGGGAGAGCGCCGACGCGCTGTTCATCATCGGCGTCAACGCCGCCTCCAACGCGCCCCGGATGCTCACCGCCCTCGCCGAGGCGTACCACCGCGGCGCCCGGATCGTGCACATCAATCCGCTCGTCGAGGCGGCGGCCACCCGCACCATCGTCCCCCACGACTTCACGGACATGGCGCTCTTCAGGACGACCCGGACCAGCACCCTCAATCTGCAACCGCGCATCGGCGGCGACATGGCTCTGCTGCGCGGCATGGCCAAGTCGATCCTGGAGACGTCGGAGTCCGATCCCAAGGCGCTGGACCGGGAGTTCATCGAACGGCACACCGCGGGCTTCGAGGAGTACCGGGCGCTGTGCGAGGCCACACCGTGGGCGGAGATCGAGACCCAGTCCGGGCTGAGCCGCGCCGACATCCTCAAGGCGGCCCGGGTGTACGGCGAGGCCGACCGGTCCATCGTCAGCTGGTGCCTGGGGCTCACCCAGCACGAACACGGCGTCGACACCGTCCGGGAGATCGTCAACCTGCTTCTGCTCCGCGGCAATCTGGGACGCGAGGGCGCGGGCCCCTCCCCCGTGCGCGGACACAGCAACGTGCAGGGCAACCGCACCTGCGGCATTGACCACCGCCCCTCCGACGAGTTCCTGGACCGTCTCGCCGAGGTCTGCGAGATCCGGCCGCCCCGCGAGCACGGTCTGGACACCGTCGACACGATCAAGGCGATGCGGCGCGGCGACGTGAAGGTGTTCGTCGGCATGGGCGGCAACTTCGCGCTCGCGGCACCCGACACCCCGGCCACCTACGCCGCGCTGCGCTCCTGCGAACTCACCGTCCAGGTGAGCACCAAGCTCAACCGCAGCCATCTCGTCCACGGCCGCCGGGCCCTGATCCTGCCGTGCCTGGGCCGCACCGAGAAGGACCACCAGCGCACGGGCGTCCAGAGCACGTCCGTCGAGGACTCGATGAGCATGGTCCACCTGTCCATCGGCATGAAGCGCCCCGCCTCCCCGCACCTGCTGTCCGAGCCGGCCATCATCGCCGGCATGGCCCGAGCGGCGCTGCCCGACAGCAACACGCCCTGGCACTGGTACATCGAGGACTACGACCGGATCCGCGACACCATGGCCCGGGTCCTCGACGGCTTCGAGGACTTCAACCGCCGGGTGCGCCTGCCGCTCGGCTTCCGGATCAAGCAGCCCGCCCGCGAACTGGTCTTCCTGACCCCGTCCGGACGAGCCGAGTTCTCCGTCGCCGCCCTGCCCGACGTCGTGCCCGCCCCCGGCACACTGGCACTGGGCACGATGCGGTCCCACGACCAGTGGAACACCACCATCTACTCCGACAACGACCGCTACCGCGGCATCAAGAACCTGCGCACACTCGTCTTCATGAACCGGGCCGACATGCGTGAACGCGGCATCGCCGACCTCGGCCCCGTCGACATCACCAGCACCGCCCGGGACGGCAGCCGGCGGTCGGTCAACGGCTACCTCGCCGTCCCCTACGACATTCCCCGGGGCTGCGCGGCCGGGTACATGCCGGAGATGAACGTGCTGTGCGCGCTCGGCGACTACAGCACCCAGAGCGACCAGCCGATCATGAAACACGTCAAGGTCACCATCGATCCCGCGGCCTGAGCGGGCGTACAGGTCTGCATGGCCTGAGCGGGCGTACGGGCCTGAACGACCTGCGCGGGTGTGCCGGCCCGCGCGGGTGTGCCGGCCTGTGTGCGGCGTCGCCGGGCACCGCGTCACCGCTCAGCGCCGCCACCGGCCGAAACGTTCCAGGAGCAGGTGGGCACGCTGTTCCGCGGCGGCGAGTTCCGTGGGGTCGATCTCGGCCGGCCAGAGTTCGCCCGCCGCGGCGTCGTCGGCCTCGCGCAGCTCCACCACCGCTGCCGCAAGATGTGTCTGGACGACCGGGAACGACGACTCCAGCCGGTTGTCCAGGGTGTGCTCCGCGTGCTCGGCCGCCTCCGTGCACGCGGCCAGCGCGCGTTCCGCCCGCACCGCCGCGTGGTCGTGGACCACCAGCAGCGCGCAGCCCAGCGCGACGACGATCCCGAGGACGCTGCCCAGCGCCCGGTCCAGGACCAGGGCCCCGGTGGGCGAGGGCACGGCCAGATCGGCCAGCAGCAACGCCAGCGGGGTGAGGAAGACGACACCGAGTCCGTAGTTGCGGGCCACGACGTACTCCAGCAGGAACTCCAGCAGCACGATCACCAGGACGAGCACCAGGGGATCGGGATGCAGGGCCAGCACGCCGAGCGCGAGCAGCAGCCCGGCGACCGTGCCCAGGGTGCGCTGCACCGCCCGCTGGGCCGCCGTACGGACGTTGATCGAGTGCAGAACCGCGGCGGCCGAGATCGCCGCCCAGTAGCCGTGGCCGAGGCCCAGCAGGAGACCTGTCAGTCCCGCCAGCCCGGTGCCGAGGGTCATCCGCAGGGCGGGTACGCAGAGGACCGATCTGTGGCCCCGGCGGCCGTGCTGCCGCCCCGTCACCAGTTCCGCGGCGCGCAGCTCGGCGGCGCGCCGGGTGGCGGGCTCGGCCGGAGCGGGCTCGGGACCGGCCACGGGGACCGGACCGGCACAGGGGGGCACGGACGGGAGCGGCAGTTCGGGCAGCAGCCGCGGATCGCGGTGGCGACGGCTCACCAGCAGCCGGGCCTGGCGGCGCAGCTGCCACTCCAGTCCGGCGGGTACGTCGGGCGGCCGGCGGGCGGAGCCGATGAGCAGCGACCAGGAGAAGTCGGTGAGGCGCAGGCAGGTGCCGCCCCGGGCGCCCCGCTCGGCGGCCGACGGCGGCAGTACGCCGAGCGTCCGGTACGCCTGGAGCACGGCGGCCGTCGCCCGGTGTCTGCCGGGGCCGACGCCGTACCCGGCGTCGGTCGCCCCGCCCAGCTCGGCGAGCTCGCGCAGGGCCGCGGCGACGGCGAGGCGCTGTGGTCGGTCCGGGTGCACGAACCAGCCGGCCACGGCCAGGACCCAGGCGACGGCCGCCCCCGACGCGGCCAGCGCCGACTGCGGAAGGACGTCGGCGGGGGCCGGGGAGCCGTTGGCCGCCACGGCGAACGAGAAGAGCAGCAGCACGGCGCCCAGCCCGCTCAGGCGTGCCGCGTCACAGGCGAGCTTCGCGGCTCCGGCCACCACGGCCATGGCCACGACCACCGCCGCGGCGCCCGCTCCCCCGTCCCGTGGGCGGGCCCACGCGGCGAGCGCCGAACCGCAGCCCACACAGGCGGTCATGGCGACCGCGACCAGGGCGAGCACCCGGGCGCGCCGTGCGTAGGGCAGATTGCGGCCGAACGTGGTGGTGAAGGAGCCGAGCATCGCGTAGACGGCCTGATCGGCCCGTCCGGCGAGCGCCATCGGCAGCGCCGGCAGCGCCATGGCCAGTGCGGCACGCAGGGCGAAGGAGAGGGCACCGTCCACGCTGTGCAGGGCGAGCGCACCGCGCGGGGAGAGCGCGCGCCCCAGATGGGCCACCGAACGCCGCACTCGGCTCCCGGTCACCATGGGGAGCGGAATGCGCGAACGGGGCATATGCGGTGTATACCACCTGTTCTGGCGGCCGGTCCGGACATTGGTCCGCGCATCCGTGCCTGCGTCCCTGCCTGCGTCCGCGCCTGCGTCCGCCCGTTCGTGCGTCGCTCTGCGTATGCGCACCTACGTCCCGACGGCCTCCGCCGGACGGTCCGCGGTCGCGAGCGGCGCCTCGGCCCACCGTCAGCGATCCACCGGGGACGGTGCCACCGTCAGCCGCGCGGCGGGATCAGTGTCCGTCGAGGTGCACCGTCGCCACGACGTTCGCATCGCCCAGCCACGCCGTGGTCGCGTTGGCGAATCGCACCGCGCGGCCACGTTCCGGCCGGGCCGGGTCGGGCAGTGCGACGGCGATGTGGTGACGGCCGCGTGCGCCGGACGGTACGGGCAGCACACCGCTGAACGTCGTGGTTCCGGGCGCGCCGTGGTCGTCGTCCGTCTCCGCCCGCCCCTGCGGCAGCCAGTTCCGCCAGTCCACGGCGACCGGGACCGAAGTGACCGGTCGCGCCGTGCTGTCCAGCAGGAGCAGCTGCACCGGGCGGGGCTCCTTGGGCGCCGCGAAGCCGCGGTTCACCACGTCGACCTCGACCGGGATCTGCCCGTGGAGCACGGCGTGACGCACCGCGCGCGTCTCGATGCGGTAGCCGAGGTGGTCGCGGACGTACTCGAAGGCGGTCCGCTCGACCGAGGCGCCCACGGCGTCGTGGAAGTACCCGTCGGAAACGGGCAGCAGGGCGTCCTGGACCTGTGGCCCGGTGAGGAGGTCCCGCTTCCACGCGGGCACGGTGACGGTGGCGTTGTGCGCGATCGACAGGGTGTCCCAGCGCAGCGTCTGCAGCCGCCGGGCGGTGTCCAGACCGGGGATCACGGTGTTCCACGCGTACGGGTCGGTGCTCTGCCCCTCGTCCCAGGGCATCTCGCCGTCCATGGCGCGGGTGGGTGACACATCGAGGTAGGCGGGCCAGCCGGCGTTGGACGGGACGTAGTAGTCCCACAGTCCCCCGCCGAGCGTGATGTAGTCGTTGTGGAAGCCGATCCGGTCGAGGATCGAGTGGTTGGTGACCATGTCCCGCTTGGCCGCGTGGCGCATCTGCGTATGCATGCCCTCAGGGAGGGCCTGCACGAGCGATGTCATGATCGCGGTGACGGCGTCGGGATACGTCTCGTGCCGGTAGTGGCTGGTTGCCCACTCACCCCAGGCACCGAGGAATCCCGCCTGCCATACGGCAATCACCTCGCTGTTGCGCGCCACGACCGGTGCGAGCTGGGCGATGTGGCGCTGGATGTGCTGCACGGTGTAGCGCCGCTCGGCGCGCACGCCGTCGTCGTACGCGAACCGCAGCACCGCCTGGTAGCCCTTGGCACGCAGCCCCGCGAAGACCCTCTCGATGTTGTCGAGGGCGCTCGGCGGAATTTCGGTGGTGGCGAAGTCCCAGAGGTAGAAGTAGAGCTGGGTGAGGTCTGCTCCCGGCCCGTACTCGGCCTCCAGGGCGGTCAGCCGCTGTGCGGCGTCGGCGGGTTGATCCTGCTCGTCGGCCCAGGGGCTGGTCAGGTCGATGGCGTTGTACGACATCTCGTAGCGGTAACCGCGGCGGGGGTTGACCAGCGGATCACGGCCGTCCACGTCGTCGGGCCGGATTCCACGATGCCGTGTCACCTCCCAGCCCGGCCGGTCCATGGCCCGGGAGGCGGGCGTCGCCCATGGGAGGGCCGCACCGGTGGCCGGGGCGGCGAGCAGATGTCTGCGCGTGGTCAAAGCGGCTCCCCTGGACAGCTGTTGTGGAACCGAGTGTGTTGTGGGAGCTGCCTGCCCTGCCATGGACGGAACGCGTGGGTGGGTGGACTCTTGTGGCCTCGGGCCCTGGCCCTGGCCCGGCAGGACAACGCTGCGCCGCGGACCCTCAGTTGCGTCCGCCGCGCTGCCAGCGCCGGGCCGTCAGGGGCGTGGGGCCGTCGGCGAGCCGGTCCGCCAACGGCTGGAGCAGGCTCCGTGCCTCGTCCGGGAGCGCCCGCACGGCCGCGACCACGCCCGTCGTGTTCTCCTGTTCGTCGTCGACCAGGAGAGCCACGAAGCTCAGCCGTCCGTCCGGCTCCGCGCCCGGCGACCACGGCTCGGCGTCGCCCGGGGTGCGGGGACGCGGAGGCCACCGGGCGGTGACGAGCGTGTACGGGGCATCCGCCACCGGCTCGCGGCGCAGCAGCACCACCGCCGGATCGGCCGTGAACTCCTGGTAGAGGCCGGCCCTCCAGAACGGCTCCTCGGTCGCGAACCGCTCCGCGGCGGCGCGGTCGGCGAGATCGACGACGTGCACGCTTCCCGTGTGCTCCTCGCCGTCGTCGGACAGGGTGGGGCCGCGGAATATCAGCCGTCCGTCGAACCGGTCCATGTAGGACCAGTGCTCCTCGACGAACTCCAGCAGTTGGTCGGCGACCCCGGGCTTGTCTTGCGAGTGAACGTAGAACGGCATGCCGCGACCGTACCCGAGCGCTCGGGACGGGTACCGGCGGCCGTCCTGCCGCCGTCCGTCCTCTTCGTGGCGTCGGTCGGCGCCACGACGGGCGGTGCCGATGGCCGAGCCCGCCCGGACGGTCCGGGCGGGCCGGTGACCACCGCCCGGGAGCCGGGCTCCGTCGGGGCCCGGGCGCTCAGGGTGATCGCCCGCCGCACCGATGCGGCCGCCGCTGGGAAACACCTCCCCGCGGCCACCAAATCCCGGCGGTGGCCGGCTGCGCGCCGCTCATGGCTTCCTGGCCTCGGTCCGGGGCAGCCGTGTGGCCCCGGCGGCGGCGACCAGGCAGAAGGCGAGCACCCACCAGAAGGTGTCGCCGAACGCCGCGGAGATGTCCGGGCCACGGGCGGACAGCCGGTTCTGGAGGACCACGGCGAGGGCGGCGGTGCCGACCGAACCGCCCACCGTGTTGAGCAGGTTGAGCGCTCCGGAGGCACGCGGGAGCTGCGCGGGCTCGATGCGGCTGTAGACGATGTTCATCACGGGCGCGCCGACCATCGCCATCCCGAAGCCGCGAACCACCAGCGCCGAGACGATCACGGCGTCCGGGAGCCCGTGGCCGAGCTGGGTGAACGGCACTGTTCCGGCGAGGATCAGCACGATGCCGGTGACGACCAGGGTTCTCGGTGCGACCTTGTCGATGGTCCGGTTGACCAGTACCGAGCCGGCCGCCGCACCCAGCCCCTGGGGGGCGAGCAGCAGCCCGGCCTGCCATGCCGACATTCCGCGGCCGGTCTGGAAGTACAGCGGCAGCAGGAACGTGGTGCCGAAGACCGAAGCGCCCAGGACGAGCAGGGCGACGGCGGCTGCTCCGAAGGGCGGCCGGGCGAACAGCCGGGGATCGACCAGCGGTGTGCCGCGGGTCCGCAACCCGTGCACGGTGAATCCGGCCAGCATCGCCAGCCCCGCCGACACACCGATCACGGCCGGTACGGTGCGGTGGTGGGCGACCTCGGTCAGCCCGAACACCAGGACGGCCAGGCCGGGCGAGAGCAGCAGGGCGCCGCGCAGATCGAACGCCGCCCGCCGCGTCGACGGCGGCACCGCGGGCACATGGCGACGGGCGAGCAGGGCCGCGACCACCCCGATCGGCAGATTGACCAGGAACAGCCAGGGCCAGGAAGCCACGCCGAGGATCGAGCCGCCGACGAGTGGGCCGAACACCGGTGACAGCAGCGGGACGACCGCGACGACGCTGATCACCCGCCCGGTACGGGTGGGGCCCGCGACGCGGGCCAGCAGTGCCTGCCCGGTCGCCGGCAGCAGCCCGCCGCCGAGGCCCTGGATCACCCGGAACACGACCAGGCTGGTCACCGACCAGGCCGTCGCGCACAGCACCGAGCCGAGCAGGAACACCCCGACCGCGGCGAGCCAGGTCCGCCGGCCGCCGAACCGGTCGGCCAGCCAGCCGGACGCGGGCACGGCGGCGACGACCGCCAGCAGGTACGCGGTGGTCACCCACTGGATCCCGGCGACGGAGGCGTCGAACTCCTCGCTCAGGCTGTCGATGCCGACGCTGACGATCGTGGCGTCCAGCGTCGCCATGAAGGTGCCCAGCACCAGGATGAACGCGATCCGCAGCAGCTGCCGGTCCACCTGCCCGTCCGGCGGCGCGCCGGTCCCGTCCTTCGGCGCGGTGTTCGCGCTCATCGGTTCTCCAGGAGGTCGAACACCTCGTCGTCCAGGTGCTTGTCCAGGGAACGGAGCAGGTCGAGCAGCTCCTCGGCAAGCCCGTCGACAGCTGCTCCGGCCCGGTGGGCGAGCACGCCGGTCCAGCCCTCGCCGTCCGGCATGACGGTCAGGGTCACCGGGTGGTGGGTGGCCTCGCGGAAACGGGTCGCGAGGACCGTGAGCCCGGGGGCGGGTTCACGGAGCCGGTCCGGGTCGACCGGGTAGTTCTCGAACACCACCAGACTGTCGAAGAGCCGTCGTCGCCCGGTCAGCCGTTCCAGGTCGGACAGGGCCACGTGGTGGTGCTCGACCAGTGACCGCTGCCGGGACTGCAGCCCGGTGAGCGTCTCGGCGAGAGTGCCGTCGAGCCGTGCCCGTACCGGCACGGTGTTGGCCAGCAGCCCGATGATCTCCTCCACACCTTCCAGCTCGGGGGGACGGCAGGAGACCATGGCTCCGAAGCAGACGTCCGCGTGGCCGGACCGCCGTGCGAGCAGCACGGCCCAGGCGCCCTGCACCAGGGTGTTGCGGGTCAGGCCGCGCCGGGCGGCGAGGCCGGTGAGCTCGGCCACCAGTGCCGCGTCGAACTCGATGACCTCGGGTTCCTGCCAGGCCGGTCCGGGTTCGCCGGTGCCCAGGTAGTCGCCCTCGGGCAGGCCGTCCAGTTCGGCCGCCCAGGCGCCGAGGTCGGGCTCGTGGTCGGCGCACCAGTCCAGGTAGCCGGTGAACGGCACGGGGGCGGGCAGGCCATGGGCCCCACCGCTGACCCTCGCCGTGTAGAGCGCGAACAGCTCGGTGAGGATGCGCGGGGCCGACCAGCCGTCGGAGAGCACATGATGGCTGGTCAGGACCAGGTCGGCGCGCTCGGGTCCGCGCCGGATCACGGTCAGCCGCAGCAGCGGGCCCCGGGCGAGGTCGAAGGGTTCGGCGAGGTCGGCCGCCAGCGCCGCGTCGGCCGCCCCGTCGACCACGCGGAACTCCGGTCGCGGCGAGGCGGGGATCACGGCCAGGCCGGCGGGGAAGACGGCGCCCAGGTTCGGGTGACGGTCCAGCAGGTCGGCGCCCGCGGCCCGCAGGGCGTCGGTGTCGAGCGGACCGGCGAGGGTGAACGCCGACTGCACGGTGTACGGGTCGGGGCGCTCGGTGCGCGAGTGCCGCAGCATCACCTCCTGCAACGGGGTGAGCGGCTGCACTCCGGCGATCGGGCGGTCGTGGTCCAGTGCCCCGATCTCCGGTGCGGCGGCGACGCGCAGCAACGCGGCCCGCAGCTTCTCGGCCAGGTCCTCGGCCTCGGCGGCGGTGAACAGCGCGGACGGCCGGGTGATCCGGACCCCGAGCAGGTCGTCGCGTACCAGGGCGTTGACCATCAGGCCGTACGGCAGGGGCATCGCGTCGGAGCCGCCCGAGCCGAGCGGGTCGGCGTCCGGGGGTGACTGCCAGGGCGTCTCCCGGTCCGGGGCGCCGGGATAGCGGCCGAGGTAGTTCCAGGCGATCTCGGGTGCCACCGGGTCCAGGAGCCCCGCAGAGGTGAGGATGCCGTGGCCGAGGCCGTCGCCCTGTGCGCGCAGCCGGTCCGCGACCGCCCGGACGTCGTCGTCCGCGTCGAGCCGGACGGGGTGTACGGCGGTGAACCAGCCGACGGTCTGGGACAGGTCGACCTGGCGCGGGCGGCCGTGGCTCTCCAGCGCGACCAGCACCTCGGAGGTCCCGCGCCAGTCCCGTACCGCCCCGGCGAGTGCCGTCAGCAGCACGGCGTCGGGTGTGGTGCGGTACGCGGCGGGCAGGGTCGTGATCAGGGCGCGGGTCGCGTCGGCGTCGAGCCGGATCTCGTGGTGCATGGCCGTGGCCACGGTGTCCCGGGCCGGGTCCAGGGGGCGGGCGGCCGGTGCCGGGGCGGTGTTCATCCGCCGCCAGTGGGGCAGTTCGGCCCGCCGGTCGGCATCGCGCAGCGAACGCGCCCAGCCGAGGAAGGACTGCCCGTGCCGGGTCAGTGAGCCACCGTTGTACGCGTGCTCCAGGTCGTCCAGCAGGACGCGCCAGGACACACCGTCGACGATCAGGTGGTGGGCGATCAGGACGAGCCGGCCCGGCCGGTCCGGTCCGGCGTCCACCCACACCGCGCGCAGCAGCGGACCGGTGCGCGGGTCCATCGCGTCCTGGGCGTCGGCGATCGCGGCGTCCACCGGACCTCGCGGGTCGTCCGAAGCCCGTACGCACGTCAGTACCCCGGTGCCGGTCACCGCACCGGCCGGCGGGATGCGCAGCACATCGCCGGCCAGGTGGGCCCGCAGTACGTCGTGCCGGGCGAGCAGCGCGTCGAGCGCCGCCTGCCAGGTGGTTTCGTCGCCGCCCGGCGGGACGCAGATCTCCACCCACTGGCAGAAGCCGTCCGCGGCGGCCCCCGCCCGGCGCAGCAGGTCCCGCATGACCGGGGTCAGCGGCGCGTCCCCGACGGCCGGTGCCTCGCCGGCGTCGAGGGTGCGGGCCCGTGCCGCGATCCCGGCGACGGTCGCTCCCTCGAACACGTCCCGCGCGCTCAGGCCGAGCCCGCGGCGCCGGGCCCGGGACACCACTTGCAGCGACACGATGCTGTCCCCGCCGATGGCGAAGAAGTCGTCGTCGGGGCCGACAGCGTCGGTGCCCAGGACGTCCCGGAAGACATCGAGCAGCAGCGCCTCGGCCCCGGTGGCGGGCTCGCGCCGCGCGGCGGCGACGGTCTCGGGGGCCGGCAGTGCGGCGGTGTCGAGCTTGCCGCCGGGGCCGAGCGGCAGCCGGTCGATCGGCACGAGTGCCGTGGGCACCATGTGGTCGGGCAGTTGGCCGGCCAGGTACTCGCGCAGTCGTGCGGTGTCCGGGCGGGCGCCGTCGGTGGGGACGACGTAGCCGACGAGCCTGCCCTCGCGCATGATCACGGCGCAGGCGCGCACCTCGGGGTGGCCGGTCAGCGCGGACTCGATCTCGCCCAGCTCGATCCGGAAGCCGCGGACCTTGACCTGGTGGTCGGCACGGCCGAGGAAGACCAGCTGTCCGTCCGGCCGCCACCGCACCAGGTCGCCAGTGCGGTACATCCGCTCGCCCGGCGGGCCGAACGGGTCGGCCACGAACGCGGCGGCGGTCGGGCCGGGGCGGCCGAGGTAGCCGCGGGCCAGGCTCGGCCCGGCGAGGTACAGCTCACCGGTGACGCCGACGCCGGCCGGCTGGAGCCCGCCGTCCAGGACGTACGCGCGGACGTTGGGGTCGGGGCGGCCGATCGGCAGCGGTCCCTCGTCGTCCGGGTCGTAGTGCCAGGTCGTGGCGTTGATGGTGACCTCGGTCGGCCCGTAGGCGTTGAAGAGCGCCCTGCGGCCCGCGCCCCAGCGCCGTGCCAGCTCGGGATCGAGCCGTTCGGCGCCGACGACGAAGAACACATCGGGGTCGACGGTGCGGTCGTCGGGCATCGCGGCCAGGAACGACGGGAGCAGGTTCACCCCGGTCACCCGGTGCTCGACGATGTAGTCGAGCAGTTCGTCGCCGGGTACGCGCACCTCCTCGGGTGCGATCACGGACGTACCGCCGGAGAGCAGCGGCACCATGGTCTGCCAGAACGCGACGTCGAAGCCGGTCGACGCGAAGTGCAGGTACCGGTCGTGCTCGGTGACCCCGACGACCTCCTCCTGCAGCGCGATCAGGTCGGGCACGCCGCGGTGGGTGACGCCGACCCCCTTGGGGCGCCCGGTGGTTCCGGAGGTGTAGATGACGTACGCGAGGGCGTCCTCGGTGAGTCGCCGGCGTGCCCCGGCCGGGTCGGTGTCCGGTACGGACGCGAGGGTGGCCGGGTCGTCGAGGCGCAGGACCGGGATGTCGCGCTCGACGGGCAGTTCGGCGCCGGTCGACACGACCGCGGCCGGCGCGATGTCGTCGAACATGTACGCGAGGCGCTCCTGCGGGTAGCTCGCGTCCATCGGCACGTACACCGCACCCGCCTTGGCGACGCCGAACAGGGCCACGGTCATCTCGATGTCGCGGCCGAGCAGGACCGCGACCGGGTCCTGGGGCCGCACCCCGCGCGCGATCAGCGCCTGGGCGAGGCGGTTGGCCTCGCGGTCCAACTCCGCGTAGCTCAGGCTGCGTCGGCGGCAGACCAGGGCCTCGGCGTCGGGCCTGCGGTCCACCTGGGCGGCGAACTCGTCGAGCCAGTGGCCGCGGTTCCTGGCGGGGACGGCGGTGGTGCCGGTGCGCAGCATCCGGGCCCGCTCGCCGGGGTCGAGGGTGGGCAGCCGGAGCGCGGGCCGTGCCGGGTCGTCAACGATCTCCCGCAGCAGGTTGTGCAGCCAGCGGCCGTAGTCGCGCACGGTCTGCGCGGTGAAGGCGCTCGGCTGGTAGCCGAGGCCGATGGTGATCTCCTCGTCCGGGATCACGATGACGGTCAGCGCGTAGTGCGTGGCATCGGTGATGTCCACTCCGGCCAGGTCGAGCCCGGGGGCGAGCGGGGTGCGCTTCCGGCTGGAGAGCGGGAAGTTCTCCATGACCAGCATGGTGTCGAACAGTTCACCGATGCCGGCCGCCCGCTGGATCTCGGGCAGGCCGACGTGGTGGTGCTCGGCCAGTACGACGCTCTCGGCGTGCACCTGCGTCATGAGGTCCAGCGCGGTCGCGTCCTGGGTGTGCCGTACCCGCACCGGAATGGTGGTGCCGAGCTGTCCGATCATCGACTCCACGCCGTCGACCTCGGCGGGCCGCCCGGACACCGGGCAGCCGAACACCACGTCGCGGCGGCCGGTGAGCCTGCCCAGCAGCAGGCCCCAGGCGGTCTGGAGCACCGTGGTCAGGGTGACGCCGTGTTCGCGGGCGAACGTGCGCAGCCGGTCGCTGAACTCGCCGCCCAGAGCGACGGTCTCGCGACCGGGGCGCTCGACGGCGGTGCCGGTGCTCGCGGGTGCCAGCCGGGTCGCGCCGTCGACGCCGGCCAGCGCGTCCCGCCACGCGGTGAGCGACGCCTCCCGGTCCCGGCCCGCCAGCCACCGGAAGTACTCCGCCAGCGGTGGGGCGGTGGGTGCGACGGGGCCGCCGCCCAGTTCGGCGTAGACGGCGAGCAGGGTGCGGCCGACCAGCGGCATCGACCAGCCGTCGAGCAGGGCGTGGTGGTTGGTGATCACCAGTTTGTGCTCGTCGGGACCGACCCGGGAGAGCAGGAAGCGGATCAGCGGCGGCCGGGCCGGGTCGAACGGGCGCTCCAGATCGGCACGGGCCGCTTCGGGGAACCGGTCGTCCACCCGCCAGTCCAGGGCTGCTTCGGCGGGGATCACCTGCACCACGGTGTCTCCGGCGGTACCCAGGTAGACCCGCAGTGCGGGGTGGCGGCGCAGCAGTTCGCGTGCGGCCTCGGCCATCCGGTCCGGTTCCAGTGCGCCGACCAGGGTGGTCACGGCCTGGACCACGTAGACGTCGGTGTCGTGGTCGTCGCGGACCAGGGTGTGGAAGGACAGCCCGATCTGAAGGGGTGTGGCGGGCAGTACGTCGGCGATCCGGCCGGCGCGTTCCAGCGTGTCGATGGCGTCCTGGTCGAGTCCGGCCAGCGGGAGGTCGCAGGGGGTGAGACCGCCCTCGGTGTGGAGCGCGTGCGCGGCGAGCGCGTCCAGCGCCGCGGCCCAGGACTGCTGGAGAGCAAGGACGGCTTCGGTGCCGAGCACGCCGGTCGCGGCGGTCCACTCGACGGCGAGCCGGGGCGCGCCCTCCTCGTGGACGAAGCAGTTGAGGGCCAGCACCTGTTCCAGGGCCTTGGCGCCGGGCTCGATCACCGAGAAGGCGTCCTGTTCCGGCAGGCGCCATCCCGTTCCGGGCAGCGGGGTGAACCTGCCCAGGTAGTTGAGCAGCACGTCCGGCGGCGGGGTCGCGGCGAGTTCGCGGCCGGCCTCCGGATCGAGGTGGCGCAGCACGCCGTAGCCGACACCGCCGTCGGGGACGGCGCGCCGGGCCTCCTTGGCGGCCCGCAGCGTCCGGCCGACGTCGTCGCAGGCGGGCACACGCACCGGGTACTCGCTGGTGAACCAGCCGACGGTACGGCCCAGATCGAGGTGCTCGCGGCCGTGTCCCTCCATCGACACGGTCACCGCGTCGTCGCGCAGGCCCCAGCCGCGCAGGGCCAGCACCAGCGCGGCCAGCAGCACCTCGTCGACCCCGGCGCGGTACGCCGCGGGCAGGGTGGTCAGCAGTGCCTCGGTGGCCTCGGCCGAGCGGTGGGCGGTCGAGACCGTGTCGCGCCTCGGGTCCAGCGGCCGGGCGCCCAGCCGGGTCGCGGAGTCGAGCGCGGTCCGCCAGTGGTCGAGTTCGCCGCGCCGCGCGCCGGATTCCCCCTGGCCTGCGAGGAGTACGGCGTGCCGCCGCCAGGACGCCCCGACGGGTTCGAGCGTGCCGCCCGTGCAGGCGGTGTGCAGGTCGGGCAGCAGGATGCGCCAGGACACGCCGTCCATGGCGAGGTGGTGCACGACGACGACCAGCCGGTCGGGGGTGTCGTCGCCGGTACGGAGCAGGGCCGTGCGCAGCAGGTCGCCGGAGCGCGGGTCGAGTCCGCCCGCCAGCCGCCGGGCCAGGGCGGTCACGTCCTCGCCGTGCACCTCCTCGACGACGGCCCGCACCAGGCCGCGGGGCAGTACGTCCAGGCCGTCGCCGGCCCGCAGCCGCAGCGCGTCGTGGTGGTCGAGCACGGCCTGTACGCCGGTGACCAGTTCGTCGTGGCCGAGTCCGTCGACGTGCAGGGCGGTCCACTGCGCGTAGCCGGCGACGACGTCCACGTCGGGGTGCGGGTCGAGCAGTGCGCGCACGATCGGCGGGGCGGGCACCGGTCCGGCCGGTTCGTCCACCGGCTCGGGCGCCTGTGCCAGCGGCTCGGCGGAGGCTGCCAGGGCGGCGAAGCTGCGGCGCGCCAGGAGGTCGCGGGGCCGCAGTCCGAGGCCCGCCGCCCGCAGTCTGCTGCTGACGGTGATGGCGGTGATGCTGTCCCCGCCCAGCGCGTAGAAGTCGTCGTCCACGCCGACCCGTTCGACGTCGAGCGCCTCCGCGAGGACCGCGCACAGCAACCGCTCCCGCTCGGTGCTCGGCTCCCGGCCGCCGCTGTGCTGCTGCGCGGGCGCGGGCAGGGCGGCGCGATCGAGCTTGCCGTTGGGCGTGACCGGCAGCCGGTCCAGCACCACGACCGCCGCGGGCACCATGTGTTCGGGCAGTCGCCCGGCCAGGTGGGCGCGTGCCTCGTCCCCGGTGACCGAGGCGGACACGACGTAACCGATCAGCCGGGACGACCGCAGCGCGGCGGCCGCCGCGGTGACCCCGGGCACGGCGGCGAGCGCCGTCTCCACCTCGCCGGTCTCCACCCGGTGGCCGCGGATCTTGACCTGTCCGTCGCCCCGGCCCCGGTACTCCAGGCCTCGGCCGGGCACCCAGCGGGCCAGGTCGCCGGTGCGGTACATCCGCTCGCCGGGCGCGCCGAACGGGTCGGCGACGAAGCGCTCCGCGGTCGCTTCGGGCCTGCCGAGGTAGCCGCGGGCCAAGTGCGGTCCGGCCAGGTACAGTTCGCCGGCCGTGCCGTGCGGCACCGGCTGCAGCGCGCTGTCCAGCAGGTGGATCCGGGTGCCGGCGAGCGGGTATCCGATGGTCGGCTCGTCGCCCTCGATCCGTGCGGTGGTGCTGTCCACGGTCGCCTCGGTCGGCCCGTAGATGTTGCGCGCGGTGATCCCCGATCCGGCGACCCGCCGCCACAGCGCGGGCGGGGTGGCTTCCCCGCCCAGGACCAGCAGGGTGGGCCGCAGCTCCAGCAGGCCGCCGTCGATCAGTGGCGAGGCCATCGACGGTGTGGTGTCCACGATGTCGATGCCGTCGCGGACGTACGCGGCGAGCAGGGCGTCGGCGTCGCGGGCGGTCTCGGTGTCATAGACGTGCAGTTCGTGTCCGCACAGCAGCCACACCAGGTGGTCGAAGGCGGAGTCGAAGGCGAAGGAGTAGGTGTGCGCGGCGCGCAGCCGCCTGCCCGCGGCCCGCTCGGCCTCCGCGACGACCGTGGACCGCTGGTGGTGCAGCAGCGCGGCCAGGCCGCCGACCCGGCCGAGTACGCCCTTGGGGCGGCCGGTAGATCCGGAGGTGTGGATGACGTAGGCGAGGTGCTCGGGGTGCCGGGGCGCGGCCAGTTCGCCGGTGGTCAGGGGGGCGCCGGACAGCGCGGCGGCCTCGTCGAGCAGGGTGGTCCAGGGCAGCCCGTCGACCGCGCCGGCGGTCAGTACGAGCGCGGGGCGGGTGTCGTCGATCAGCTCGCGCAGCCGCTCGGGCGGGTACGCGGCGTCCAGCGGCAGGAACGCGGCGCCCGCGTCCAGCACGGCCAGCAGGGCGATCACCGAGTCGACCGAGCGCGGCAGCGCCAGCGCCACGACGTCGTCGGCGCCGATCCCGCGCGCCCGCAGGGCGCGGGCCGACCGGTGCACCCTGTCCGCCAGTCCGGCGGCGGACAGCCGGTCGTCGCCGCAGACCAGGGCGGTGTGCCCGGGGCCGGCGGCGGCCATCGCGTCGAAGGCGGCCGGCACGTCGACCGGGGTGCCGGGCAGCGCGGGCGGGCGCCAGTCGGCGAGCAGCCGCTCCACGTCGTCGGTCAGGGCGATCCGCCCGACGGGCAGGCCGTCGGTCAGTCCGGACAGCAGGGCCCGCAGTCCGGAGAGCAGACGGTCGACGGCGGCCTGGTCCTTGGACCGGGCGTCGACCTCGAAGCCGAGCAGCAGTCCGCCGTCACGGGTCGGCAGAACGCTGAGGCCCATGTCCTCCGGCGGGCCGCCGGCGACGTTGCGCATCACGCCGCCGGCTCCGGCGAAGTCGAGGGCCAGGTCGAACGCCTTGAGGTTGATCCCGCGCCCGTGCAGCAGCGCGCCCGCGCCGGGTGCCGCGAGGTCCCTGGGCAGGTCCTCGCCCCGGTAGCGCTGGTGGTCGCGCATCTCGCGCATGGCGGTGGCGACCCGCCGGCTCAGCTCCACGAGGTCGTCCCCGGCGCGCACGGTCACCCGCAGCGGCAGCACGTTGACCGCCATGGCGGGGGTGCGCAGTTCGGTCGAGCCGGCCCGGCACATCAGCGGCAGTGCGAACACCACATCGGTTCGGCCCAGCATGCGGTGCAGGAAGGCGGCGTAGCCGGCGATCAGCGCCTCGCCCCAGGTGACACCGATCCGGTCGGCGAAGGCGCGCAGCCGGGCCGTCTCCTCGGCGGTGACGACGGCGCGGGCGGTCAGGGTCCGGTCCGGCGAGGAGGCGGCGGCGGTGGGGTCGGCGAGGTCGGGCAGCGGGGTGAACCGCTCGACCCAGTACGCGCGGTCCTCGGCGCACCGGTCGCTGTCCCGGTAGGCCCGGTCGGCGGCGACGAGGTCGGCGAACCGGCCGAAGGCAGACCGCGGCGGTTCGGTGCCGGACACCAGTGCGGTGTAGCGGGCGGCGGTGCGGCGGGCGAGCATCGAGGCGCTGTAGCCGTCGAAGACCAGGTGGTGGCCGAGCTGGGTGTACCAGACCTCGTGGTCGGACAGCTTGATGACGGTACGTGCGTACAGCGCCCGGTCGACCATCCCCCGGCAGGCCTCGGCGGCCCGCTCGCGCTCGGCCTCGACGAGTGCCTGGGCCGCGGCGGCGGGATCGGCCGCGCCGCTGACGTCGACCACCTCGGGCAGCCGGACCGGCTCCTCGCTCACCGCCTGGCGCGGCCCGTCCGGGGTGTCGTACACCCGCAGCCGCAGGGTCTCGGCCTCTTCGGTGGTCGCCCGGACCGCCTCCGCCAGCGCGTCCACGTCGACCGGCTCGCCGCCGGATATCTCCACCACGTCGCCGACCAGGTAGTACGGCGAGTCGGGTTCGAGGCGCTGCGCGTTCCAGATGCCCGACTGGGCGCCGGTCAGGGCGAGCAGGCCGTCCGAGGAGGCGCTTGCGGTGCTCAACTTACTCTCCTAGCAGTGTGGGAACGACCATCGGTGTGCCGGTCACCGGGTCGGGGACGATGACGCTCGGCAGGTCGAACACGTCCTTGATCAGCGCGGCGTCCACGACGTCCCCGGGGTCGCCCTCGGCGACCACGCGGCCGTCCTTCATCGCGATCAGGTGATCGGCGAACCGGCAGGCCTGGTTGATGTCGTGCAGGACGGCGACCACCGTGCGGCCCCGGTCGCGCAGCCCGGCCAGCAGGCCGAGCAGTTGGTACTGGTGGGTGATGTCGAGGAAGGACGTCGGTTCGTCGAGCAGCAGGTGGGGCGTCTGCTGGGCGAGCACCATGGCCATCCACACCCGCTGGCGCTGTCCGCCGGACAGCTCCTGCACGGGACGGTCGGCCAGGTCGCCGACGCCGGCGGCGGCCATCGCCCCGTCGACGGCCTCCTCGTCCTCCGGCGACCACAGGGCCAGCATCGACTGGTGCGGGAACCGTCCCCGGCCCACGAGTTGCCGGACCTTGATGTCGTCGGGGGCCAGCGGGTCCTGCGGCAGGAAGCCGAGCTGTTTGGCCAGTGCCTTGGTGGCGTAGCGGCCGACCTCGCGGCCGTCGAACTCCACCTGCCCGGAGTCCGGCCGCAGCAGCCGGACCAGTGCGCTCAACAGGGTCGACTTCCCACAGGCGTTGGGGCCGACGATGGCGGTGAACGCGCCGTCGGGGATGTCGATGCTCAACCGGGTGGACACGACCCGGTCTCCGTAGCGCAGGGTTATGTCCCGCGCCGTCAGGCGTGCGGTCATGCGCGCCTCACCTCCTTGGTCAGCAGCCAGATCAGGTAGCAGCCGCCGATCGCGGTGCTCACCACTCCGACGGGCAGCGCGACGGGCGCCAGCAGCATCTGGGCGATCAGGTCGGCGCCCATGAGCAGTACGGCCCCGGTCAGGGCGGCCGGGAGCAGCGGCACTCCGGCGGCGCCCGCGAGCCTGCGGCCGATCTGGGGTGCGGCCAGGGCGATGAACGCGATCGGGCCGGCCACCGCGGTCACCGTGGCCGTGCACCCGACGCCGACCAGGACCATCAGCAGCCGCAGCCGGTCGATCCCGACGCCGGTGGTCACCGCGACCGCGTCGCCGAGCGATGCCTGGTGCATGGCGTGTGCCCGCGAGGCCATCAGGGCCAGGAGCACGGCGATCACCGTGAACGGGATCCCGAGGTCGGCCCAGCCCACTCCGTTGAGCGATCCCGCGCTCCAGCCGACGGCGGCGATCGCCACCTCCAGCTCGGCGCGCAGCACGATCCAGGAGTTGATCGCGGTCACCATCGCGTTGAAGGCGATGCCGATGACCACCAGCCGGAGCCCGGAGAAGCCGCGTTCGAACGAAAGCAGGTAGATGGCGGCCGCGACGGCCAGGCCGCCGAGCACCGATCCCACGGCGAGTTGTGCGGAGGTGCCGGAGAACACGGTGAGGGCGACCAGGGCACCGGTGTAGGCGCCCGCGTCGAGGCCGATGACGTCCGGGCTGCCCATCGGGTTGCGGGTGAGGTTCTGGAAGATCGCTCCGGCCACACCGAGTGCGGCGCCGAAGACCAGCCCGGCCAGCACGCGCGGCAGCCGCCAGTCGCGGATCACCACGGAGTGGTCCGTCCCGGTCAGTGCGGCGAACACCTCGCCGGGGGTGGACCATGACGCCCCGTAACACAGCCCGAGCAGGCCCAGGCCCAGCATGAGGGGCACCAGCACGGCGGGGAGCAGCACGGTGCGGCGCTCGACCCTCAGTCCGAGTACGGTCACAGCGACCCCGCCCCGTAGCGGCGGACGGCCCAGATCAGCATGGGGCCGCCGAGGAACGCGGTCACGATGGCGACCGGCACCTCACCGGTGGGCAGCAGCACCCGCGAGCCGATGTCGGCGACCAGCAGCAGGATCGGCCCCAGCACCATGGTGTAGAGGATCAGCCATGGCACCGAGCCCGCCGCCGGCCTGCGTGCCAGGTGCGGGACGATCAGTCCGACGAAGAGGATCGGCCCGGCCACCGCCGTCGCCGCCCCGCTGAGCACGGTGATCAGCACCAGTGCGGCGACCCTGGCCCGGCCCACGCCCGCACCCAGTGTGTGTGCCACGTTCTCCCCCAACGTCAGGGCGTTCAGTGCCCTGCTCAGCAGCAGCGCGCCGAGCAGGGCCACGGCGATGGCGGTCAACGGCAGGGCCAGTGGCGCCTGTTCGCGGCCCGCCAGCGACCCGACCGACCAGAACCGGTAGGCGTCGAAGACGTCCGGGAGCATCAGCCGCATGCCCAGCGCGACGCCGCCCAGCACCGCGGTCAGGGCCACGCCGGTGAGTACCAGGCGCAGCGGTGAGCGCCGGCCGACCGCGGCGACCAGCAGTGCCGCGAGCACGGATCCGACGACGGCGAAGCCCAGTTCGCCCGCCTGACCGGCGGCCAGCCCGAGCGCCGAGCCGACGGTCACGGCGAACCCGGCGCCCGCGGTGACCCCGAGGATGCCGGGCTCCGCCAATGGGTTGCGGGCCAGCGTCTGGATGAGCGCGCCGGCCACCGCGAGCGCGGCGCCCACCGCGACGGCCAGTACCGCGCGCGGCGCCCGGATGTCGCGCACGATCACCTGGTCGTCGGTGCCCTGGTGGTCGAACAGTGCCCGCAGGACCTCGGCGGGCGGGACGTGGCGGGCCCCGACGCCCATGCTGAGCACGGCGATCGCCGCGAGCAGCAGCAGTCCGCCGACGAGCAGGCCGATCTGTGGCCCGGATCGCCCGGTTCCCGCCGTCCGGGACGCGCGGCCCGCGACGGTCACCGGTTCAGCAGCGGAGCGAGCGACTTGTCGATCGCGTCCAGGGTCTGCATGGCCTCGCCGTAGGTCGCGGCCTCGGTGTAGCGGAACGGGAAGGTCTTGCCGGCCTTGACGGCGGGCAGGTTCTTCCAGAGCTTCGAGTCCAGTACGTACTGGACGGACTTGGGGACGCTGCCGTCGGCGTTGACCGAGTACGTCATGACGTCGGCCTCGCGGAAGGCGGCCGGGAGCTCCTCGATGGAGGGGTACTCGCTGACCGACTGCGAACCGGGGCCGGGCTTCTTGACCTTGCCGTAGTACTTCGCGCCGAGGTCCTCGGCGATGTTGGTGCCCCACGAGCCGTTGAACTCGCGCTGGAAGGTTCCCTTGGCCGCGTCGCCGTACGCGCCGACGTGGCCCAGCTTGAGCCCGGGCAGCACGTCCTTGTACTTCTTGGCCAGCTCGGCGGCCTTGGCCTCGTACGTGTCCTTCGCGGCGTCGAACTGCTTCAGCGAGCCCGCCGCGTCGGACTGCTTGCGGGAGAGTTCCCGCCAGGCGGACGGCACGGTCGGGCCGATCGCCACGACCGGGGCGATGGACTCCAGCCGCTTGACGTCGATGTCGCCGAGCACGGGGGCGGGCACACCGATGACGATCAGGTCGGGGTCGGCCTCGGCGACGGCCTCGTAGTTGGTCTCGGCCGCCTGCTCGCCCGCCACCTTGGGGAGCTTCTTGTACTCGGCCAGGTCGTCCTTGGACATCATCGGCTCGCCGCGCTTCCACGAGGAGATCCCGACCAGCGGTGCGTCGGCCTCGATGAGGGCGGGCACCGCATAGCCGGTGGCCACCACGCGCTTCGGAGCGACCGGGATGGTGATCTTGCCGTTGTCCGCGGCGAACACCCTGGTCCCGCCCTTGTCCGAGGCGTCCGAACCGCTCTCCGAGGAGAACCCGCAGCCGGTCAGGATCAGGGCCAGCGAAGCGGCTCCGACCAGGCCGGACGATCTGCGTATGGACATGAAACGCTCCTTGTTACTTAGGTAAGGCTCACCTTACTCGATGGCCTTTGGGTCGGGGCGGACCGGAGGGCGGCAGCACGCGCGCCCCCTGTCCGGCCGGTCATTCGGTCGGTCGGTCGGTCAGTGATCGTCCTCGTCGAAGTCGGCGACGCCGCACTTCCAGTAGCCGGTGATGTCGCTGTCGGCCTTCTCCAGCCGCAGCTCGTCACGGACCCAGCGGCGCAGCGGTTTGATCTGCCCCGCCTCACCGGCGGCCCACACGTACACCCGCTCCCCCTCGGGCACCTTCACCGCGGTCGCGGCCCGCGCCAGGGCGTCACCGGTTCCGGCCGGCCGGTCGCCGCGGTGCAGCCAGCACACCTCGAAGCCCTCGGGCGCGGACAGCTCGATCTCCTGCGTGGCGTCGACGACTTCGACGAACGCCCAGCCCTTCGCGCTCCGGGGCAGCTCCTCCAGCCAGCGCGCGATCGCGGGCAGGGCCGTGATGTCCCCCGCGAGCAGATAGCGGTCGTAGGTGTGCGGGACGATCATCCCGCCGGGCGGACCCGCGAGGTGCATGATGTCGCCGGGCCCGACCCCGTGCGCCCACTCCGAGGCGAGGCCGCCGTCGTGCAGGGCGACGTCGATGTCGATCTCGCCCGCCACCGGGTCGTGACGGCGCACGGTGTACTCCCGCGAGACGGACCCCGGTCGCGGCCAGCTCAGCATCAGCCCGTTCCGCTCGGGCAGCCGCAGCGAGCCGTCCGGATCCGGGAAGAGCAGCTTCACGTGTTCGTCCGGCGCGTGGGCCTCGAACCCCTCGGCACCGGGCCCGCCCAGGGTCACCCGCAGCAGACCGGAGCCGACCATGGCGGTGCGTACCACCTCGGTCGCCCGGATGCCGATCGGGTAGCCCACCTTCTCGGCGTGACGACCCGCCCGGACCTCCGCGATCCGCTCCAGGTGCCGGTGCCGGTGGTCGACGCGGCTCATGCGGCACCACCCGTCAGCAGCTCGGTCCAGTGCCCCAGTTCGGGCTGCTCGGCCAGGTCGGCGAACTCCAGCGCGGCCGCCCCCGCGGTCCGCCAGCGGTCGACCAGGACCATGATCCGCACCGAGTCCAGGCCGAGGTCGACAAGGTTCTCCTCGGGCCCGATCCCCGCGGGATCGCAGCCGAGCAGTTCCGCGACATCCGCGCGGACGCGTTCGGGGGACAAGGTCTGATTCATCGGGTTGCTCCTGCGGGAATGGACGCCGGCAGCGCGGTCGACGCGCCGGCGGTGATGGGTACGACGCCACGGCACGGGGCGGCGTCCGCGCACGCCTGGTCAGGGCGTTCACGGGAAGGGCCGGCGACCGCACCGGTCGCCCGGCGGCGATGCGGGCCGGATCGCCGTGGTTCGTGACGAGTCGCCCCGGAACTCCGGCACCCCGCCTCGAACCCAGGCAAGGCTAACCTAACCTACGGGCGCCGACCATGGAACGGGGACCTTGATCCCGCGCGACACCGGCCCCCCAACTCCCCTCGCGCGAGGGCCCGTCACGCCACCACGCGCACCCGAGCCGCACCCTCTTCGTCGAATTTAACTTAGGTTACCCTTGCCTAAGTTTCCCGAACGGAGGTTGCTCATGCCTGAGCACATACCGGGCAGAAACGGCGAGTTCGACGGCCGTACTGTCCTGGTGACCGGTGCCGCACAAGGCATCGGGGCGGCTGTCGCCGAGCTGTTCGCCACCCTCGGCGCCCGGGTGGCCGCCACCGACCGCGCGCAGGACGGCATCGACGCCCTGGCCGCACGGTGGAACCGGCGGCAGGCGGAGAAACCGGCGAGCGAGCGGCCGGCGGGCCGGATGGAGCCGTACGTCATGGACGTCACCGACCGTCCCTCGGTGGAACACACCGTGACCCGCGTCGAGAACCGGCTCGGCCCCATCGACGTACTCGTGAACGTCGCGGGTGTCCTGCGCGACGGCCCCGCATCCGAACTCTCCTACGAGGACTGGTCGGAGACCTTCGCCGTGAACACCGACGGCGTCCTGCACACCTCGCAGGCCGTCGCACCGCTGATGGCCGGCCGGGGCAACGGCTGCGTCATCACCGTCGGTTCCAACGCCGCCGGGATCCCTCGTACCGGAATGGCCGCATACGCCGCGTCGAAGGCCGCGGCGGTCATGTTCACCAAATGCCTGGGCCTCGAACTCGCCCGCAGCGGCGTACGGTGCAATGTCGTCGCCCCCGGATCCACCGACACGGCGATGCAACGCGCCCTGTGGAACGGCCCCGGCGCCGAGCAGCGGGTCATCGAAGGAGACCCGGCCACCTACCGCACCGGCATCCCGCTGGGCCGGATCGCCGCCCCCGAGGACATCGCCGACGCCGTCGCGTTCCTGGCCTCGGACCGCGCCCGCCACATCACCATGCAGGAGCTGTACGTCGACGGCGGCGCGACGCTTCGCTGACCCACCGTCAGCCCTCCCGCAAGCTCTCCCGACCCCCACCGGCAGAACCTTCCAGAATGGAGTCACCGTGTCGACGGCTTCCCAGGTCGCCACGCACCTGCCCCCGGCCGATCCGGCCCACCCGGCCGTAGGCGCCGCCACCTCGCTCCTGGACTCCTACGCTCCGGGCGACCACTTCCTCGCCACCCCCGGCCGCACCCTGCTGGCCCGCGGTGCCGCACGCCAAGTGCCGCACGACGCGAGACCGTTGGACGAACGGGTGAACGCCACGCTGGCCGAGGCCGGCGCGGCCGGGCAGAAAGCGCCCGTGGTCATCGGCGCCATACCGTTCGACCACGAGGCACCCGCCGCCCTGAGCGTGCCGGCGGCACTGCGCGTCGCTCCCCCGCTCGCCTCCGATCCGCTGATCGCGCTGCCCGCCGCGGTGACCGGCTCGGCCCACTGGCACATACGCCCGGTACCCGAACCCGAGCTCTACGGAGCGGGTGTCGCCGCGGCCGTGGAACGCATGTGGCGCGGGGAGTTCAGCAAGGTGGTGCTCGCCCGGACCCTCGAACTCACCTCCGCCGCCCCGCTGGACCTGCCCGGGATGCTCCAGCGCCTGGCCCGCCGCGACCCCGCCGGCCACACCTTCGCCCTGCCCACCGGGCCCGGCCGCACCCTCATCGGCGCCAGCCCGGAACTGCTGGTCTCCCGGCGGGGAGAGCGGGTGGTCGCCAATCCGCTCGCCGGGTCCACCCCGCGCAGCACCGACCTCGCCGAGGACGTCCGCCGCGCCGCCGCGCTGCTGGAGTCCGCGAAGGACCTGCACGAGCACGCGGTCGTCGTGGACGCCGTCCACCAGGCCCTGGCCCCGCACTGCACGGAGCTGACCGTCCCCACCGGGCCGACCCTGATCCGCACCGCCACCATGTGGCACCTGTCCACCACGGTCACCGGCACCCTCACCTCTCCCGACGTCTCGGCCCTGGCCCTCGCCTGCGCCCTGCATCCCACCCCCGCCGTGTGCGGCACCCCCACCACGACGGCCCGCCGGGTCATCGCGGAGACCGAGCCCTTCGACCGCGGCTACTTCACCGGGATGGTGGGCTGGGGCGACGCCCGGGGCGACGGCGAGTGGGTCGTCACGATCCGCTGCGCCGAGGCCGAGGAACGCACACTGCGCCTCTACGCGGGCGCCGGCATCGTGGCGGCCTCCGTGCCCGAGGCGGAGACCGCCGAGACGGCCGCCAAGTTCCGCACCTTCCTCGGCGCCGTGGGGGCCGAGCTGTGAGCCCGCACGACGACGCACCCACCTGGCCGTCCGACTTCGCCGAGCGGTACCGGGCCGCGGGCTGGTGGCGCGGCGAGACGTTCGGCGCCATGCTCCGCGAACGCGCCGAGGCGCACCCGGACCGGATCGCCGTGGTCGACCCCGTCGCGGAAATCCGGTGGAGCTACGCGGAGCTGGACCGGCGCGCCGACCGGCTGGCGGCCGGCCTCCTCGCCCGGAACATCACCAAGGGCGACCGGGTGGTGGTGCAACTGCCCAATGTCGCGGAGTTCTTCGAGGTCGTCTTCGCACTGTTCCGGATCGGCGCCCTGCCCGTCTTCGCCCTGCCGGCCCACCGCGAGACGGAGATCTCGTACTTCTGCGAGTTCACCGAGGCGGTCGCGTACGTCACAGCCGCGGAACACGACGGCTACGACTACCGCGAACTGGCGGCGCGCACCCGGGCCGGTGCCCCCGCGCTGCGCCATGTGTTCGTCGCCCGCGGCGAGCCGGGCGAGTTCGAGGCACTGTCCGACGTGCCGGAGGATCCGGTCGGATACGGTGCTCCGAGCCCGGACGACCTGGCGTTCCTCCAGCTGTCCGGCGGCAGCACCGGCGTACCGAAACTCATTCCGCGCACCCACGACGACTACATCTACTCGCTCCGCGGCTCCAACGAGATCTGCGGCGTCGACGACAACAGCGTCTACCTCTGCGCACTGCCCGCGGCCCACAACTTCCCGCTGTCCTCCCCCGGTTCACTCGGCACGCTCTACGCAGGCGGCCGCGTGGTGCTGTGCCCGCAGCCCTCCCCCGAGGTGGCCTTCCCGCTGATCGAGCGGGAGCGGGTCACCCTCACCGGACTGGTCCCCCCGCTGGCCCTGCTGTGGACCCAGGCGGCCACGGCCACCGCGCACGACCTCAGCAGCCTGGACGTTCTGCTGGTCGGTGGCGCCAAGTTCAGCGAGGAGGCGGCCCGGCGGGTCCGGCCGGCGCTCGGCTGCACCCTGCAGCAGGTCTTCGGCATGGCCGAGGGCCTGGTCAACTACACCCGGCTGGACGACCCGGTCGAGGTGATCGTCACCACCCAGGGGCGGCCCATCTCGCCGGACGACGAGATCCTGGTCGTCGACGACGAGGACCAGGAGGTCGCGCCGGGCGGGACGGGCCACCTGCTGACCCGCGGCCCTTACACGATCCGCGGCTACTGGCGGGCGCCGGAACACAACGCCCGTTCGTTCACCGAGGACGGTTTCTACCGCACGGGCGACGTCGTCCGGGTCACCCCGAGCGGCCACATCGTCGTCGAGGGCCGTGCCAAGGACCAGATCAACCGGGGCGGCGAGAAGATCGCCGCCGAGGAGGTGGAGAACCACATCCTCGCCCACCCCTTCGTCCACGACGCCAACGTGGTGGCCGAGCCCGACCCGTACCTGGGCGAACGCACCTGCGCGTACGTGATCCTGCGCCCGGGCGCGGGTCCGCTGAAGCCGGTGGACATCAAACGGTTCGTCCGGGAACGGGATCTGGCCGCGTACAAGGTGCCGGACCGCGTCGAGTTCGTGGACGCGTTCCCGCAGACCGGCGTCGGAAAGATCTCCAAGAAGGCCCTGCGGACCGCCGCGGCCCGCGGCACGTCCGCTTCCACACCGGCCTGACCAGCCGGACTCTCCTCCCCCGAACGGAATCCCCGCACCATGGCACTGCCCGCCATCGCCCCGTACCCCATGCCGACCACCGCCGAGCTGCCCGCCAACCGGGTCGGCTGGACCGTCGACCCGTCCCGCGCGGTGCTCCTCGTCCACGATCTGCAGAACTACTTCCTGTCGGCCTACGACCGCTCCTCCGCTCCGATTCCCGAACTGCTGTCGAACGTCGCGGAGTTGAAGAAGGCTGCGGCCCGACTCGGCATGCCGGTGCTCTACACCGCGCAGCCGGGCGGCCAGAGCCCGGACGAGCGCGGGCTGCAACAGGACTTCTGGGGCCCGGGCCTGCCGGCCGACCCGCACGCCGCCGCCGTCGCGGAAGCCGTCGCGCCCGACGAGGGCGACGCGGTGCTCACCAAGTGGAAGTACAGCGGCTTCGTCCGCACCGACCTCCTGGAACGTCTCCGCGAACAGGGCCGCGACCAGATCGTCGTCACCGGTGTCTACGCCCACATCGGCGTCCTGATGACCGCGTGCGACGCCTGGATGCAGGACATCCAGGCCTTCGTGGTGGCCGACGCGGTGGCCGACTTCTCGGCCGAGGACCATGCGATGGCCCTGCGCTGGGCGGCGGGCAGATGTGCCGTGGTCACGAGCACCCGGGCCGTGCTCGAAGGGGACCGTTCGCCGTCCGCCCGATGTGACGCGGACGCGCGGACCCGCCGGGCGTAAGCTGCGCACAGCATGGACGCGGCGGGGGGCGGAGCACATGACGGATGAGCCGGCACGGCGGTGGGGATCGACCCTCGATTCGGTCGTGGTGTACGCGCAGGGCGCGGTCTGCACGCGCCTGGCCCGGGGCAGTGTGCCGCCCGGCGGCCGGGTCCGGGTGACGGGGCTGCCCCGTTCGCTGGACCCGGGCTCGCTGCGGGCCCGGGTACTCGGAGCCCCGGGGGTACGCGTCACCGAGGCCCGGGTCGAGGTCGAGGCCGAGCCGGCCGGCAACGGTGCGCCCGACGAGCTGCGGCGCGAGGCGGAGCGGCTGAGCGACGAGCACGCGGCCGCGCAGGGACGGCGGGACCGGCAGCTGGGCCTGATCGAGGAGATCAGGGCCCTGCAGCCCGTACCGCCTGCCCGCAAGCGCGACGACCCGCACCGCCGCACCCCGGTCGACGCCTGGCTGGAACTCGCCGACTTCGTCGACGAGCGGCTGACGGGGCTGCACAGGCGTCTCGGCGAGCTGGAGGAGGCGCTGCGCACCGTCGAGCACGAGCTGGACGGCGTCGCCGACAGGCTCGCCCGCGCCTCCACCGACGCGCCGTCGGCGCACGTGGAGACCACGGTCTGCGCGGTACTGACCCTCGACGGCACCGGCGACACGGAAGCGGAGCTGGAACTGGAGCTGGAGTACGGGGTTCCGGGCGCCGTCTGGGTGCCGGCCTACCGGCTCACACACCGTCAGGGTGACGGCAGCGGGCGGCTGGTGCTGCGCGCCTCGGTCGCCCAGCGGACCGGCGAGGACTGGACCGGCGTACACATCGCCCTGGCCACCGCCGATCTCCGGCGCCGCACCGATCTGCCGAGGCTGCGCTCGATCCGGATCGGGCGCAGCCACCCGGCCCCCGCGCCCTCCGGCTGGCGCGAGCCTCCGGCCGGGCTCGTCGATCTGTTCTCCGGGTTCGACTCGGCGGGCCCCGGCCCGGCCCCGGCCGCCGCGCCCGCGACTCCCGGGGGCGGCTACGTCGTCGCGGTTGCCGCAGCCGAGCCCGCTCTGCCACCGCCGCCTCCCCCGCCACCGCCGGCACCGTCGACGCCGCAGAGCTACGGCGCACCGCCGGGCACGCTCCCGGCGCCCGCAGGCGCTTCCCCGCAGGCCTTCGGCGGCGGGATGCCCGCCCCCGCACCACAGGGCTGGGCCCAACCGGCCACCAGGCGGCGCGCCGGCGGCCCCTTCGCGGGTGCGCCCGGCGCCATGGTGCCCCCGCCCCCTGCGGCACCCGCGGCCGGTCCGCCGCAGCCGAGCGGCGCCGAGCTCGACTACGCCGGCCTCGTCCTGTGCGGCCCCGAGGAGACGGGCGGTCGCAGGGGCCGGCTGTTCCCCGGCTCGCCCTTCGACCCGGTGGCGGCCGAGTACCGCCGCCGCGCCGAAGCGGTGGCGGCGCTGCCGTTGCCCGGACGGGCCGTGCGCCCCCGGGAGTCGGCGGGCTCCTTCGACCACCGCTTCGATGCCGCCGCCCGCGCCGACATCCCGTCGGACGGCACCTGGCACACCGTCACCGTCGGCGAGATCCCGGTCGGTCTGCGTACCGAGTACCTGTGCGTGCCGTCCGTCGATCAGACCGTGTACGCGACGCTGGTGCTCTCCAACTCCACCGACCAGGCACTGCTCGCCGGTCCGGTGGAGGTCACCGTCGACGACGACTTCCTGCTGACCACCGCACTGCCCACGCTCGCCCCCGGCGGTGTCCGCCGGGTGGGGCTCGGGGCGGCCGAGGGCATCCGGGTCACCCGCCGTACGAGCCTGAACGAGTCGACGTCCGGCCTGCGCAACAACACCACCGTGCTCGATCACCGCGTCCACGTGGAACTGGCCAACCGGCTCGCGCGGCCCGTCACGGTGGAGGTCCGCGAGCGGGTTCCGGTCACCGCCGATCCGGACGTCCGGATCGAGGAACGGGCCGACTGGACCGCACCCGACGAAGGCACCGGCCCCGACCGGCACACACCGGGCACCCGCGTCTGGCGACTGGACCTGACCGCGGGCGCAACCGCCGCCCTCGACGGCGGCTACGAGATCCGCATCCCGACCGGCAAGGCCCTGGTCGGCGGCAACCGCAGGAGCTGACACCCACCATGTCCACGGCCCAGCAGCCGATCGCTCTCCCCGTCACCGCCGTCACCTGCCTGGAGGACCGCGCCCACGTCGAACGCTCCGCCGTGCTCGACCTGGAGGCCGGGGTCCAGCGGCTGCGTCTCGGGCCGGTCAGCGCGCTGGCCGTCGACCGGACCCTCCATGCCGAACTGGCCGCCGATCACCACGCGACCGTGCTCGACGTACGGATCGTCCGCAGCTGGACACCCCGCGCGCCGCTGCCCACCGAGGACGACTCCGCCCTGCGCCACCGCATACACGGCCTCGAAGGGGAGCGGCTGTCCCTGGGCCGGCGACGCGACCGGCTGAAGGCCCGCCTCGATCTGCTCGGCCGCCTCGCCGCCGATGTGCTGCGGGAGATCGGCGAGGGCGCCGGTCACGGCGAGACCGAACGGCATCGCTGGGCCCGCGAGCTGGACCGGGTGGACGAGGAGCGCGACACCTGCAGCGAGCAACTCCGTGCCTCGGACGCCCGGTTGACCGAGATCGCGGTCGAACTCGGGGAGGCCGAGCGGGCCGTGCAGCTCGCCGAGGAGGAGCCCGCGGAGCTGGTCGGCCATGTCGAACTGACCGTGGAGACCGCGGCGGCCGGGCCGGTCGGGCTGCGCCTGAGCCACCTCACCCCGTGTGCGCTGTGGCGGCCGGCCTACCGGGCCGTGCTCGACGGGGACTCGCTGACCCTGGAGACCGACGCGATGGTCTGGCAGCGCACCGGCGAGGACTGGTCGGACGTACGGCTGACCCTGTCCACGGCCCGCTCGGCCCTGGCCACCGATCCGCCTCGGCTGGGCGAGGACCGGCTGACACTCAAGGACCGCTCCGCGGCGGAGCGCCGCACGGTCGACGTCGAACTGCGCGAGGAGGACGTCGCGGACCTCGGCCCGGCGCCCGTGCTCGGGCTGCCCGGGGTGGACGACGGCGGCGAGACACGCGTACTGCGATCCCCCGCACCGGTGTCGGTGCCCGGTGACGGCCGCGCCCACCGAGTGCCGCTCTCCGCGTTCACCACGGCCGCGCGCAGCGAGTACGCCTGCTCACCGGAGTTGTCCCCGCTGGTCACCCAGGCGGTGCGGTTCGACAACCGGTCCGGTCACGCACTGCTCGCCGGGCCCGTCGACCTGGTCCGCGGCAGCGGGTTCAGCGGCCGCGGCACACTGGACTTCACCGCCCCCGGCGCCCCCGCCGAACTGGCCTTCGGCAGCTGCGACGACTATCGGGTGGTCCGGCAGTCCGAGGAGTCCCGCGACTCCACCGGAATCACCCAGCGGACCGTGGTGAACCGCACGGTCCGGCTGCACCTGTCGCGGTTCTCCGCCCCCGGCGAACACGACGAGCGGGTGGTCGTCCTGCGGGAACGGATCCCGGTCTCCGAGGTCTCGGCGGTGGAGATCCGGCTGCACGAGAAATCCTGCTCCCCGGCCCCGGACACGGTCGACGCCGAGGGCATCGCCCGCTGGGACATCCCCCTCCCACCCGGTGGTCACCGCACGGTCACCCTGGCCTACACGCTGTCGGCGAGCGCCAAGGTCACCGGACTCTGAGACCGGCAACCGGGGCGACGGCCCCACGGTGCACGGGGCCCCGCCGCCGGAACACCTTCCCGTACGGCAGCGGTCCCGCACGGCCGCACCTCAACTGCGCCCGATTCCACGCCGGATGACCAGAGCCGCCGGCGTCGCGTGGCGGCACCACGAACCGTCACCTATTGTCCAGCCATGCCCCATATCTCCTTGTACGAGATTCACTGAGCGGCCGTGGGAGTCCTCAAGGACCACCCCGAGCTCGTCCTGTTCGCGAGCCTCGCACTCGGCCATCTCCTCGGGAAGCTGCGTGTCGGGCCGCTGACGCTGGGCGGCATCTGCGGAACGCTCATCGTGTCCCTGCTCCTCGGCGCCTGGACCAAGGCGCAGGTCTCCGACGACGTGAAGACCGTGTTCTTCGCGCTGTTCATCTTCGCGCTCGGCTACATGGCCGGGCCTCAGTTCTTCCGCAACCTCAACAGGAAAAGTCTGCGCTTCTTCGCGCTGTGCGGGATCGAACTGGTCTGCGCCCTCGGCATCGCCTTCGGCCTCGCCAAGTGGTTCGGCCTCGACGTCGGCACCGCCTCGGGCATCCTGGCCGGTGCCGCCACCGAATCAGCCGTCGTCGGTACGGCCACCGAGTCCATCGGCAAACTGAGCGGTCTGACCGCCCAGCAGGTGTCCGAGTACCAGGGCAACGTCGCCACCGCGTACACGGTCTGCTACCTCTTCGGCCTGATCACGATCGTCCTCTACACGAGCCAGATCATGCCGATGATGCTGCGCATCAACCTGCGTGACGCCGCCCGGGAGCTGTGGGAGCGCACCCGCAGCAGCGGCGCCCTGGGCCCGGACGAGCGCCCCGCCCTGCCGACCATGGTGGGCCGTACGTATCTGGTGACCACCGCCGACGGCCGTACCGTGGGGAACCTGGAGTCCGCCCTCGACGAGCGGATCACCATCGAGTCCGTCAAGCGCGGCAGCAAGGTCCTCACGCCCTCCCCCGATCTCCGGCTCACCCTCTCCGACCTGGTCCTCGTGGTCGGCCGGCGCGCCCAAACCATCGAGGCGGGGCGGCTCATCGGCCCCGAGACACCGGGCGTCCCCGGTCTCGACTCACCTCTCGCGACCGAGCAGGTGTCGATCACCCGCAAGTCGAACGACGGCAAGACGATCGACCGGATCCAGCGCGAGAATCCCGAGTTCCTCTCGGCCGGCGTGTACGTCACCGAGGTCACGCGCACCGGCCAGGAACTGCCCGCGAACGGTGACACGGTCGTGCACCGCGGTGATGTGCTGACCCTGGTGGGTGCCCGCTCGGGCCTCAGCAGACTGGTCGCGAAGCTCGGCTCCGTGGTCAAGAACGACGCCACCGACTTCATCTACCTCGGGCTCGGCATCGCGGCCGGTTCGCTGCTCGGGCAGGTCGTGGTGAAGTTCGGCGACGTACCGCTGTCCCTCGGCACCGGCGGCGGCTGTCTCGTCTCGGGGCTGCTCTTCGGCTGGTTCCGTTCGCGCAGCCAGACCTTCGGGGCGTTCCCGCCGCAGGCCGCCGCCACCATCAAGGACATGGGGCTCGCGGTCTTCATCGCCTGCACCGGTCTGGTGTCCGGACCGCAGGCCTGGCCACTGCTCAAGGAGTACGGGGCGCTGCTGCCGTTCGCCGGGATCGCCATGGTGCTGATCCCCGCGACGATCTCGCTCGTCGTCGGCCTCAAACTCCTCCGTATCGAGAAGCCGCTCCTCATCGGCGCCATCGCCGGCCAGCAGTGCTCGACACCCGCGATCACCGCCGTCACCCAGGTGGCGCAGTCGTCGGTGCCGATGCTCGGCTACACCATCACCTACGCCCTCTCGAACTTCCTGCTCCCTCTGACCGGCCCGGTGCTCGTCGGCGTCCTCGGTTCCTGACAGATCGGAGAGACCCGGGAAATGATCGATTTCCTGAATCGCAACATCTTCCAGCCCCATCCCGAGCTGCTGGTCTTCCTCACCGTGGCGATCGGCTTCCTCTTCGGGAAGCTGCGCTACCGGGCCGTCGCACTGGGCGCCGTCACCGGCTGCCTGGTGGCGGGGCTGCTGCTCGGTGCCCAGTTCGAGGTCACCGTCGACGGGACGGTGAAGAATCTGTTCTTCACGATGTTCCTGTTCGCGCTCGGCTACAAGGTGGGCCCGCAGTTCTTCCGCGGCCTGAGGAAGGACGGCCTGCCGCAGGTCGTCAACGCCGTCGTCGTCTGCGTCACCGGCCTGCTGGTCTGCTGGGGCTTCGCCGCCCTGCTCGGTTACGGCCCCGGCCTGAGCGCCGGTCTGCTCGGCGGCGCCCTCACCCAGTCCGCGGTGATCGGTGTCGCACAGGACGCCATCGGCAATCTGCCGGGGCTCTCCTCCGGGCAGGCCAGGACCGAGGAGAACCTCGTCGCGATCGGCTACGCGGTGACGTATCCGCTCGGCACGATCCTGTGCGCGATGCTCCTGGCGAACGTACTGCCGAAGCTCTACCGCAAGGACCTCGCCGCCGAATCGGCCGCGCTCGCGAAGGAGCTGGACGCCCCCGAGGACGACCCCGACCTGAACGACGGCTACTACGAGGTGGTGCTGCGGGCGTACACGATCCGGCGACCCGACATCGTCGGCCGCACCATCGACGACTTCGAGCAGCAACAGCAGGAGCTCGGCCACCGCATCTACATCACGCGGGTGCGCCGGGACGGCGCGATCCTCGACCACACCCAGCAGACCGTGCTGCGCGAGAGGGACGTGGTGGCGCTCAGCGCGCTGCGCGGCTCGCTCGTCGACTTCGACGCCCGTACCCACCTCGGCGCGGAGACCGACGACGTCGAACTGCTCGGCTACCGGACCGAGACACTGCACGTGGTCGCCGCCGACAAGAAGCAACTGGGCAAGTCGGTGGCCGAGTTGCGCAAGGAGCCGTTCATGGCGGGGGTCTACGTCGACAGGATCTACCGGTCCGGGGCGGAGTTCCCGTACCGCCTGTCGACGAAGGTCGAGCGCGGCGACACGCTGGTCCTCACCGGGCCGAAGCGGCTCGTGGACCCGGCGGGCCGGGCGATCGGCAAGCCGGTCCCGACGTCCTTCGCCACCGACATGGTCTGGGTCGGTCTCGGCATCTTCCTCGGCGGCTGCATCGGCATCCCCGCACTGACCGCGGGCGGCGTCCCGATCTCGCTGTCCACCTCCGGAGGCGCGCTCGTCATGGGCCTCGTCTTCGGCTGGATCCGCGGCAAGTACCCCACGTACGGCAATGTGCCGCCCGGTGCCCAGTGGTTCATGGACACGCTCGGCCTGTGCCTCTTCGTCGCGGTCGTCGGCATCAACGCCGGCCCCGGCTTCACCTCCGGTCTCTCCACGGCGGGCTGGGGGCTGCTGGTCTTCGGCGCGGTGGCCACGGTGGTGCCCCTGATCGTGGGATTCCTCGTCGGTCACCACATCCAGAGGATCCGCTTCCCGATCCTGATGGGCGTCCTCGCGGGCGGCCAGACCACCACGGCCGCGATCGGCGCGATCAACGAGTCGTCCCGGTCCCAGGTCCCCACGCTCGGCTACACGATCCCGTACGCCGTCGGAAACGTACTGCTGACCATCTGGGGCGCCGTGATCGTCCTCCTCCACCACTGAGCGCCCCGCACGGACACAAGGACATGAGGAAAACACCATGCACAACACGAACCTGAGCCGCGAGCAGATCCAGCAGTACGCCCGGCTCTCCCCCTTCGAGCTGAAGAACGTCTTCGTCGAACTCGCCCAGGAGGCGCAGGCCGACAGGCCCGGCCAGAAGGACAGGTCGAGCGTCCAGATGCTCAACGCGGGCCGCGGCAACCCGAACTGGGTCGCCACCGGGCCCCGCGAGGCGTTCTACGCACTCGGCCACTTCGCCCTCACCGAGTCCCGCCGGGTGTGGACGGCCGACAACCTCGGCGGCATGCCGGAGCTGGTGGGTTCCGGCGACCGTTTCGACGCCTTCGTACGGCAGCAGCCGGGCCTCCCCGGCATCGAACTCCTCCAGAAATGCGTCGAGTCGGCGGTGGCGCGCTTCGGATTCGACAAGGACGCCTTCGTCCACGAACTGGCCGACAGCTCGGTCGGGGACAACTATCCGGTGCCGGACCGCATCCTGCACCACACCCAGGAGATCGTCCGCGGCTACATCGCGGACGAGCTGTTCGCCGAGGAGCCGCCGGCCGGGGAATTCTCGTACTTCGCGACCGAGGGCGGCACCGCCGCGATGTGCTACATCTTCGACTCGCTCATGAAGAACGGGATCCTGCACAAGGGCGACAGGATCGCGCTGATGGTCCCCGTGTTCACCCCGTACATCGAGATCCCCGAGCTGGACACGTACGAGTTCGACGTGACGTACGTGGAGGCCAACATGTTCGCCGAGGCGGGCGTGCGGGAGTGGCGCTACCCGGCCGAGGAGATCGACAAGCTCGCGGACCCGGACATCAAGCTGGTCTGCCTGGTCAACCCCTCCAACCCGCCCTCCCTGGCGCTCAGTCGGCGGGTCACGGACCAGATCAAGGACATCGTCGCGACGAAGAACCCGGACCTGCTCATCGTCACGGACGACGTGTACGGCACGTTCGTGGAAGGCTTCCGGTCCCTGGCCGCCGACCTGCCCCGCAACACCCTCCTCGTCTACTCGTACTCGAAGCACTACGGCTGCACGGGCTGGCGACTCGGCGTCATCGGACTGCACGACGACAATGTCGTCGACGAACGGATCGCCGCCCTGCCGCAGGCGGACAAGGACGTCCTGAGCAGGCGGTACGGAACGCTGAGCCTGGAACCGGAGAAGATCAGGTTCATCGACCGGCTGGTCGCCGACTCCCGCCAGGTCGCGCTCAACCACACGGCGGGCCTCTCGCTCCCGCAGCAGGTCATGCTCGGCCTGTTCTCCCTCTTCGGCATGCTCGACGAGGGCCGGGCCTACAAGCAGCGGATCCGCGCCATCGTGCAGCAGCGCCTCCAACTCCTGCTGGAGGGCGCCCAGATGAAGATCGCCAACGATCCGCACCGCGCCGGCTACTACGTCGAACTGGACCTCATGGCACAGGCCCGACTCGAACACGGCGAGTCGTTCGCAGCCTTCCTGGACAAGAACTACGAGCCGATCGACCCACTGTTCCGCCTCGCCCGGCAGACAGGCGTGGTGCTGCTCAACGGGGGCGGCTTCGACGGCCCCCAGTGGTCGGTCCGCGTCTCTCTCGCCAACCTGGACGACCTGGACTACCTGAAGATCGGGCATCACCTGCGGGAGATCTTCAACAACTACGCGCAGGAGTGGCGGGCGTCGGAGTCCTGACCCACGTCGATGCCCCGGGGGGGCGGGCCCGCCGCGCCCCCGCCCTCCACCTCGGCTGCGAGAACCACGGTCCGGCTGCCGCAGGACGGTGACGGACAGCCGCCGATGGACAGCCGCGGTGAAAAACACTCTTGAGTTCCGCTGCCGGACGAAGTGGCACGCGACGGAGCCGACGAGTTCCTCTCCACCTGCTGCGCGGCGACGGACGGCCTGGCCGCCCGGGCCTGCCGACGTCGGCCGGCACGCCACCGGGGGCCGCTCCTGGCGCCGCTCGCGGCGCCCCGCCCCGGCTCGGCCCAACCGATCCCGGGCGAGCCACAACGATCGGTTGGGCGCCCCTAGGATGGGCCGGTGGACACCAACGCATTGCGATCGTTCGTCCGGGCGGCCGAGCTCGGACAGTTCCAGCATGCGGCCGACGAGCTGGGCGTGACACAGCAGGCGGTGTCCAAGCGGATCGCGTCGCTGGAGCGCGAGCTGGAAGTCCGCCTGTTCACACGTACCGCCCGAGGGGTTGAGCTCACGCTCGACGGCCAGGCGTTTCTTCCCCACGCACAGAGCGTCGTCGCGGGTGTCGAACGCGCCATCACCGCGGTCCGGCCCGGTGCCCGGGCCCTGCGGATCGATGTTCTGGGCCTGCGAAGCGCGCAGGCCGTCGTTCTGCACGACTACTGGCGGTCACATCCCGAAACCGAGCTCGACGTGGTGACCCTCAGGGTCAACGACCCACGCCTGGTGGTCGCCGCCATCGAAGCAGGCGACGTCGACGCCTCGTTCCGTACCGTCACCGACCCGGCCGCGCTGCCGCCCGGTCTGCGGATGATCCACGCGTTCGACACCCCGCTGGAGCTTCTCGTCGGCCCGGGACATCCACTCGCCGCCGCGCGACGGCTGACGCCGGCGCAACTGCGCAGGCACCGGATCTGGGTGCCGGGTATCGCGCCCCGAAGCGAATGGGCGGAGTTCTACGACGAACTCGCCACCGCCTTCGACCTGCGCATCGACGCGACGGGCCCGCACTTCGGAGACGAAGTGCTCCTGGACACGCTCGCGGAGTCGGCAGACGTGGCCACGCTGGTCGGGGCACGCGACCGGTACCTGTGGCCGGCCACGCACGACCTGCGCCGCATCCCCGTCGTCGGTCCGACCCTCGCGTACCCGCTCTCGCTCATCCTCCCGAGTGCGAATCCGCATCCGGAACTGCGCGGCATCATCGCCCACCTCAGGGCCCTGCCGCGACTCCCCGAGACGACCTGGCTCCCGTCCTGGGCAACTAGGCCACAACGCGGCGACGACAACACCGAAACGGCTCACGGACCGCAGCCCCACCCCTCACCGCGGCCGGCTCCACGACCGGGTCAAAGGTGACTCGGCCGGCTGCCCGACGCCAGCCTCCGCCGGCGACCGGCGAGCCCCGTCCCGTCCCGCCCGGTCACCCGGCACACCCGAAAGGAGTCGCGGCATGTCCGGCGACCGTCTCATGCGTATTCACAGCGCCGAGTTCCAGGCCATGGCCGAGAGAGTCCTTCAGGTCACCGAACTCACCACCCGCCTCAACGTCCTGCCTTTCGACGACGGCGCAGGCAAAGCGGAACTGTTCGAACAGATCCTCGGCAAGCCGTTGCCGCCGGGGGTGACGATCCATCCGCCCTTCTACACGGACCACGGCCTCAACCTCGACCTGGCCGAGCGCGTGTTCATCAACCAGAACTGCACGTTCCTGGACTACGCCGGCATCCGGCTCGGCGAGCGCGTCATGATCGGCCCGAAGGCCACGTTCATCACCATCGGGCACCCGGTCGATCCCGGGGAGCGACGGCTGTACCTCACCGGCGCCCCCATCGACGTGGCGGAGAACGTGTGGATCGGCGCCGGCGCCACGATCCTGCCCGGCGTCAGCATCGGCCGTGACGCCGTGATCGCCGCCGGCGCGGTCGTGGCCGACGACGTTCCACCGGCAAGCCTGGTGACCGGCAGCAAGGCGACCGTACGCCGTCAGTGGTGAGGCACCCGCCCGGAGCAACGAACCGACGTCACGGCAACGGCCCCCTCACCTCGCACCACCACCTCTCGTCACCGACGGCGCGACGGCGGCCCTCGTCGGCGTGCTGCGGCACGCCGAGGGGCGGGGCGGAACCGTCGGACCGGCCCCGCCCCGACCCGTGGACGCACATCTTTCGGGTCATCACCCGACCAGAGCCTCCCAGGACTTGGGGCCCACCTGTCCGTCGACTACGAGGCGGTTCACGCTCTGGTAGGCGCGTACGGCGGAGTTGGTCACGGCGCCGAAGTCGCCGTCGACGGCAAGTCCCGCGCTGTGCTTGTTGAGGGCCACCTGAAGGCCGCGTACATGCGCTCCGGAGCTGCCCTTCCCGAGCGCGTAGACCAGCCTCGGCCAGGTCTTCGGTCCGACCTGGCCGTCCGCCACCAGACCACGGGACGACTGGAACTTCTTGACCGCGTCGACCGACACCGAGCCGTAGTTGCCATCGGCGACCAGCGCGGTGCCGCGCCGGGTGATCAGGTACTGGACGGCTTTCACGGTCGCGCCCACGGCACCGGGACCGATGGCCGGCCAGCCGCCGCCCAGGTCCACGCCGCGGGCGGCGAGGTAGGAGACCGGATCGACCGTGGACCCCAACCCTCCGCTGTGGGTCTCGAAGTGGAGGTGGGGACCGGTCACATGGCCCGTGGCACCCATGTCGGCGATGCGCTGCCCCGCGGCGACCTTCGCGTTGAGCGGGATCCGGAACGCGCTGAGGTGCCCGTAGTAGGTGTACCGCCCACCGCCGTGCGCGATGACCAGACCGTTCCCCGTGCGCCCCGGCAGGACGCCCGTTCCCCGGCGTACCACGGTGCCTGCGGCCGCGGCGTAGACCGCCGTGCCCGTCGAGTTGGTGACGTCCTGACCGGCGTGCGGGTAGCGGCCGCGCGGGGCCCCGTAGTGGCCGCCTGCGGGGAAGTGGCCCCGGGCGGGGTTGCACCACCGGCCGTCCTTGAGCGTCGCCGCCGCGGCCGACGAGGTCAGGGCCGGTATGCCCGTCAGCGCCACCCCGAGCCCGGCGCCGACGCCGATCAGCAGCCTTCTGCGCGACGGACCCGCCGGCCGGAGACCGTCCGGTTCCTCCGCCGCACCGTCGGCCGTACCGCACTGCTCGCACATGTCCTGTCCTCCTCAAGGTTCCGCGCACTCTACGCGCGTTGCTTGACGAGAGCATGCCAGAGCGAGCAGTGGTACTCCAGGGCCAGGAGCTGCCCGCCCCTGCCGTGCGATCACCCCTGGCAACGCCGGTAGACCGCACTTCGGTCCGAGTCCTGGACTCGTCGCATGCCGGACGGGATCGTTCGCCACGGGGCCATGGGGCAGCTGCACGGTGACGTCGGTGCCGGGCTGCCGCGTGGACTGGACGCCGTCGCCGAGCCACAGGTCGGCTCGACCCCGACGCCGGACCCGGCCGCGCCGCGCGGGCCGACGCGGTTGCGCCGTCCGGTATGTACCGGGCACTCGGCGGACACGCTCGACACCGCGTGCGACGCACACCATCACCGAGGCCCGGGGACGTGCCCCACCACACCCGGGCCTGGCCTAGGGTGGGTCCATGTCCGGGAACGACGCACCACCGAGAGGCTCGGGCACTGAAGTTCCGAGCGCCGACTCGCAATTGCCCACCACTTTGCATGTCGCCGGGCTGGCGCTGAGCCGCACGGAGAGCCCTCCGCAGTTTGCCTGCTGGACCGGCTACTTCGCGGAGGCGGCAGGCACGGACCGGATCGCCATGAGTCTGGTGACCGAGCCGGCGGCCCCGCCGGACGAGTCCACCCTCCAACTCGCTCACGACGTGGTGAGCCGCTTCGGCGTTTTCGTCGACCAGGCCCTGGAGTACTGCCGCACCCGACTGCGTGAACGGCACTTCGGGCTCACAGCCGACGAACTGAACTGGCTGGACCTTCCCGAGTTGCCGATCGCGGCGCCCGAGGCAACGGTGTGGGCCGACCGGACCTGGGCCATCCGCTTCACCGAGAGCAGACTCGGGCTGGCGGACCCCCACGGAATCCTCGTGACGTTCGACAGAACCCGTCCCGTCGATCTCCAGGGCCTCACCGACGAGCAGTGAGCCGCCCGTCGCGCCGTCGCCCACTCGACCATTGCGGTCCGGATCCCGGGCGCAGGCTCGGTGCCGCCGCCTCCGGCGCAAGGGGCGTCGACCACGTCCGAAGGTGTGATCCTCTCGAACCCGAGCGCCTGCCCGAGGGTGACGGCGGATCACCGCGTGATGATCAGCGGCGACCGCGCCGACAAGCACGCCGGGAGGACCGGCTCCTACGGGCCCGCCGGGCCCGGCAGTGTGGTGCGGGCCGGCATCGAACACACCCCGGCGACCACTCGGGCCCGTGGGGGAAGCCGGCGGACACTCCCGACGCGATCGGTCGGCTCGTGGTGAAGCGGACTCCCGTCGAGCCGCGCTACTGGGCGTCGCGGCAGGGTCGGCCGGGAGAGCCTCACCGGGGAGCCACCGCACCGAGTCGCACGCAGACGCGGGCGAGTTCGAGCGAACGCTCCAGGTCCTCGCGGGTCCACGTCCTCGTGGCGCCGGCCCCTCTGCGGGCGTCGAGCACCCGCGTGAGGTGCTGCCGGAACTGCGGTGACCTGTCGGCGGCCAGTTGGCCGCCCTCCGACTTCGAGACGACGCGCCCGGTGAGGACCGTCGCCAGCAGGCGGGCCGGCCCCAGGGACATCCACTCGACCTCGAAGTGGGAGACCGGGTGGGCCGCTTCGCTGCTCAGGTAGATCTGTTCGGACAGGGTGATCCTGTTGCGCCAGTACTGGTCGAGATTGGCGCGGGAGAAGCCGATCGCCCCATCGCGCGCGGTCGCTTCCTCGATCGGCATCCCGGGGCTCCGCGGATCCACCTCCGCCATCGCGCCGTCCCCGGCGACGGGGACACGGACACCCGACTGGACGATGTTGAGCCAGGTCGCCCAGTTCATGGGTCCGTCCGTCGACTCGGGGTGCAGGGTTCCGGCGACCGACGCCACTACGGACCGAAGGGCATCGGGGCCCTTGGCCAGATCGTCTCTCGTCACGTACATGGCATCGATCGTGTGGCCGTAATCGCGCGCGGAATGCTCGTGCAGCGGCGACACGGCGTCGCGTGCCGGTGAATCCAATCCCGTCGCCACCACGCAGACGAGGTCGTTATCGCTGTCCGCCTGCCAGTCGCCGAGCGACGCGGATCCCACCACGACGACATCGCGGAGAGTGCCGCCCAGGGTGTCGGTCAGTCGATTCGTGAAGCGTCGTGCGAGAGTCCACGGTTCCTGGTCGGAATCGATCACGTAGGGAGAAGTCAACTCGATGCCTTTCTCGGAGCTCGTACGGATGGGCACGGGTCACCGGTTGTCAGAGGCGCCTCCTAATCTTTGAGGTGTCATCCCGGGCAGCGAGAGGGTTCATCTGTGTGTGACGAGCGATTGAAAGAGTTCTCCCGGGAGCGGCTGGGCGGGCGCCCCGTGCCCGAGGACGTTCGGATCCTGGCGACAGCGCAGTGGGAGGGGCGTGGGCATCCCTTCGAGCAGTTCGGCATCACCATCTTGGAGCCCCGTGCCCAACACCCGTTGACCGACACCAGCTATCTCAGCGAGAAGGAACGCGCCGAGCCCGACATCATGGCCAACTGTGCGGCATCCGAGCAGATGGCCAAGCACCTGAAGGCCGTGGCCCAGGACGAGGACGGCAACTTCTACGGGTACTGGCTGCATCCTCAGGAGCAGGAGACCACGCAGCCGCCTCTGGTCATCAAGGTCGACACGGAGTCGGCGTACTGGGAATTGTGCGGCCTCACCTTCTCCGAAGCCTGCTTGTACGACATCTCGTTCGACAATGACGAGCTGTTCGTGAAGGTGGCCGCGGAGCTCGCGGAGCTGGGCATATCCATTCCTGTCGGTTCCCGTGAGGATCTCGCCGAACTGTCCGCCGACCCCGCCCCGGAAGACATGCACAGCCGGTTCTTCGACGCCGAACGGGAAAAGCTCGGGCCGCCGTCGTAGGGCCCTGGGCCCGCATCATGCGTCGACGGCTCCTCCAGCACCTGATGCGGGTGGCGATCACGGTGCACGAGGAAGCCAGGGCGTACGCCCCGACCTGGACGCCGGCTCCAGCCCGCCGCGCGGAGACGGCCCGCCGGGGGCCGACGGCTGCGGACGGGTGGCGTGACCCGGCAGCAGGGCAAGGCGTGGTCGTCCGACAACCGATGGCCGATGGCAGAATCGGGTCATGGGTCTGAACATAGTTGTCGGTGTGCTCGTCGATACAGAGGACGACTACGCCGAGAAGGTCCGCGCCGATTTTGCCGTGGTCGGCGAGCTGCTGGAGCGTGCGGGAGCGCGACGGTGGACTGAGCCCGACCTCGACAGGAGGCAGAGCGAGGATTCGTGGGGCTACTCGGGCCTGCACACCCTTCGTCGTCTCGCCGTCCACCTTGCGGCGAGCGGGCGCCTGCCCGAGCCCTTGGACGGAAGCCACCGGGCGGCTGACGACTCGCTCCTCAGCAAGGTGTACGAGGGCCTCCCGACCGATCCTCCCGGGCCGTTCGACCATCTGGTCCATCATTCGGACTGCGAGGGCTACTACGTCCCCGTCGACTTCGCCCACGTCATCGTCGACAAAAGGACACCGGGCGGCCACCTGGGCTCTTCGGTGCGACTGCTGGAGGAGACCCGGCGACTCGCTGAAGCCCTTGGTCTTCCGGAAGACCTCGATCCGGACTCCGAAGAGATCGTCGACGCCGCCGATGCCGCGGATCCGGCCACCGAGGGATGGCAGCGTTACGGAGTCGAGTCCTATGTGTGCCTGCAACTCCTCCACGCTGCGAAACTCTCGATCTCGACCGGAGCAGCCATCGCCTTCACCTGAGAAGGGCGTCGCAGAACGACGGCGGGTTCAAGTGATCGACCACCACCCACGGACGATCATGTGATGGTGGCGGCACAGGTGCGTGACCACGGGTGCTCGCCGCCGCAGCGAGGTGAGATCTGGAGACGTTGGCGCGAGGGCAGTCGCCCGGGGGCTTGTTCTTTGTCCGGACCTCTCGGGGCTCACGCTGCCATTCATGTGCCACAACTGTCTCCACGGCGCGTCAAGTCGGGCCCGGACTCGTACGCATCAGGTTCAGGCGGACGGCGCCGGCGGGGCTGGAGGGGCCGTCCGTCCGCCAGGCCAGAGCGACCCGGCCACGTAGCCGCGGCTCGGTGATCTCCAGCGTCCGTAGTCCGAAGGCCGCCGCCGCACCGGCAGGGAGGGCCGGAATCACCGCGACGCCGAGACCGCCGGCGGCGAGCTGTGCAAGGAACAGCGGGGCGGCTGCTTCGAACGCGATGCAGGGCCGGAACCCCACCTGCGCGCATGCGCGGTCCAGTACCCCGCGCAGCCCTGTGCCACGCGGCAGGCTGATCAGCGGACGATCGCGGAGCTCGGCCAGCGCAATGCTCGTACGGTCCGCAGGCGTGAGGGCGGGGTCGTCCGGTGCGGCGGCTGCGACCAGGGGTTCGTCGATCAGGACCTGGAGGGAGATGCCCGGCGGGGGCTCCTCGTCCGCGAGTCCGATCACGGCGATGTCGAGCTCCCCTCGGTGCAGTGCGGCGAGCATCCGTTCCGAGGTGTCCTCGGTCAGAGCGATCTCCACCTGGGGGTGGTCCTCGTGGAATCCGGCCAGGACGGTCGCCAGGTCGAACTCCTGGGCTGCCGCGGCCGCGCCCGATACCAGGCCGAGGGTGACGTGACCGCGCAGCAGCCCGGTGAACTCCTCCGCGGTCTGCCGTACCGCTTCGACTGCGGCGAGCGCGGCGCGCGCGTACGGCAGGACGGCCTCGCCCACCTCCGTCAGGGTCACCGACCGGCCGGAGCGGTCGAGCAGCGGGTGCCCGAGCTCCTTTTCGAGCTGGCGGACTTGGGCGCTCACACCTGGCTGCGCCAGATGCAGCCGGGCAGCGGCGCGGGTGAAATTGGCTTCTACGGCAGGTCTGCTGACCTTCGCGTCCTTCCTGATAACCCGGCTCGGCAACGTGCCGATCAACGGCCGGATCAAGGAGTGGGCTCGCACCTCGGCACCGGTCGATCACGTGGAGATCCTGCGGCGCTGGGAACTCTTCAACAACCTGCGCACGCTCACCGCCCTCACCGCGTTCGCCCTGCTGATCGTCCTCTCCCTGAGTCGACTGCCGCCCGGCCGGAGGCGGCCGCAGCCCACCCCGGCCTGAAGGCGACCAGGACGCGGCGAGGCCGGTCGTCCGGTCCACGGAGTGCATCGACCTCGCACAGGACGCGATCTCGGCTGCGCCGACGGCCGAGTGAGCCGGTGAAGGGTTCGCACGGCGGGCGACGACGCGGCCGGTGGCCGGTCCCCCGGGATCAGCCCGCCTTCGGCGGGTTCTGCGTGTCGAAGGCGAAGAGTGTGTTCTTGGCCGCGGCCGCGACCAGCGTGCGCCCCACCACGGTGACGCGCGGGCTTGCGCCCTCCTCGCCGGTCAGACCGTCGGCCTGCGGATCTGTTGTCCACAGGACTCTGCCGTCGTGCGGCGACAGCGCGACCACTCGGCCGGTCGCCGAGCTGAAATACAGCGCGTCGGCTCCCGCCACGGGGCCTGAAGCGCCCTCCACGCCCATCTGCCGGGACCACTTCTTCCGGCCGGTCGCGGGGTCGAGCGCCGTCACCAGACCCGTACGCCCGCTCACGTAGAGGGTGCCGTCCGCCATACCGGGCGTCCCCGCGTACGTCTCGGCCAGCCGGGAGTACGTGACCTTCCCCGAGGCCGGGTCGACCCGCGCCACCCCGTCGTAGCCGGCCAGCGCCGTCCCATCGATGTACTCCTGCAGGAGTACGAGCCTGCCGTCGGCGACACCCATCGGCACGGCGGGGCCGTCGACCGCGATGGGCCTGCCCAGTGTCCCCGAGGCGCGGTCGACCGTGTACAGGGTGGAGTGCCGCGCCGCCGAGTTGTCCACCTCCTCGTTCCTCGCGCACATCGCGAGGAGCTGCGCGCCCGCCAGGACGGGCGCGCACTGCGTGCCCGCGGGGAACGGCGTCTTCCAGGCGACCTTGCCGCTGTGCGCGTCCCGGGCCTCGAAGCGGGAGTTGTAGGCGTCGACCGTCACGACGGCGGAGCCGACCACCACGGCGTCCTGGGTCCGGCCCGTGACGGCCTGCGACTGAGCGCCGGACGGCACGGACCACAGCTCCCGGCCGTTGTCGGCGTCGACGGCCACCACCTCGCTGGGAGGGCCCTGCGGGGCGTCCTGGTCGGCAAAGCGGTAACCGAGCACCGTGTCATCGGTGGCGCCCACCAGGTGCATGCCCTGGACAGGGACGCCCGGGCTCTTCGCGGTCCACACCCGGGAGCCGTCCGAGGCTCTGATCCGGGTCGCGACGACACCGCCGCCCCCGCAGAACAGCGCGTCGCCGCGTGCGACGCAACGAAGTTCGTCGGGGATGTCCTCGCGGCCGCCCGGCACGGTCTTGTGCCACGGCCCGAAGCCCGCCGGAAGCGCGAGACCCGGCTCCGCCACGCTGTTGCCCTTGTCGCCGCGGCCGGCCCCGAAGCCGCCCGCTGCCAGCGCGGCGACTCCCCCGCCGATCGCCGCCACCGCGACCGCGGCCGCGAGCACGGGCCGCCAGCGGCGACGCAGACGAGGGCCGGCCGAGGTCCCGGTGCTCCCCGCATCGGGACCGGGCCGGGCGGTGGCCGGGGAATTCGGCGCCGGGGTGGCGGGCGTCGCGAGGTGATGCTGGGTGATCATGTCGCGGGTGCGGCCCGCGCCGGCGCCGTTCGCGTCGGCCCCGTCCGTCCCGCCGAGATCGGTCGGCAGGTCCCGCAACAGCACGAGGAGTTCGTCGGCCGTGGGACGCCCCTCGGGCTCCTTGGCCAGGCACGGCTCGACGACCACGCGCAAGGCCTCCGGCACCGCGTCCAGCGACGGCTCGTCATGCACCACCTGATACGCCGTGATGTAGGGGCTGTCCGCGTCGAAGGGCCCGTGGCCCGTCGCCGCGTACACCAGCAGCGTCCCCAGCGAGAAGACATCGGACCGCGGTCCCACACCACGCGGCGCCTGCAACTGCTCCGGCGACATGAACGGCGGCGTACCGATGACCCGTCCGGTCATCGTCAGCGTCTGCTGGTCCACGGCGCGCGAGATGCCGAAGTCGATGACGCGCGGGCCCTCGGGCGAGAGCACGACGTTCGACGGCTTCAGGTCACGGTGGACGACCCCCACCCGGTGGATGTCGCGCAGCGCCTCCGCCAGCCCGATGGCGAGCCTCCGCAGCTCCGCCCCGTTCAGCGGGCCTTCCGCCGCGATGTGCTGGGCGAGTGTGTGCCCCTCGATGTAGGTCGTCGCCATCCACGGCTGCTCGGCATCGGGGGCGGCGTCGACCACGGCGGCGGTGAACGCGCCGCTCACCCGCCTCGCCGCCGCCACCTCCTGCCGGAAACGGATGCGGAACTCGTCGTCCCCCGCGAACTGCTGGTGGATCAGTTTGATCGCGACAGGCCGCCCCGAGCTCGTACGGGCCAGGAAGACCGTGCCCATGCCACCCGAGCCGAGCCGCGCCTCAAGCGGATAACCGCCGATCTCGGCTGGATCACCTCCGCGCAGCGACACTCTTCCCGACCTCCCGTCCCCCGTGCACCTCTGCCGCCACGGGCCTGCGTACCTGTACCTGTCCTGCACACAAACTAGCCGCAGGGCAGTACGGCCGAGCAAAGCGGGTGACGAAACAAGGGGCCCGCAGCCGCTCCGGCGCCCCGCACACCGGAGCCCCGCCGACCCGAAGCCGGCCCAGTCCCGGCCACGAAATCGGTCCAGGACATCACCGGCCGGACAGAACAGCGCAAAGTTTACGCAAAGCCGTCAAGCGGATCACGGTCGACGCGTACGAGCTCCTGGCGTTCTACGGCTTCCCCTGCCGGACACCCGGCCGACCGGGGGTCACCAAGCCGGTCCCGTCGGACTTCGCGACCGCACGGATCCACACGCCGAACGGATCCGCACACGGAAATGAGAGCCCACGGCCGTTCGTCCCGGAGCGGGAGCGCCGGACCGATCCCGGGAGGCCCGGCCGGGCGGCCTCCCACAGGAGTGACCCGCCCGGCCGGGCGCGGGGGGGCTCACACGGTTGCGATGCCCGGGTCGCTCACTCCGGCTTGACCGTTCTCGACGTGCCCGGCCATGCGCCGCAGGAATCCCGCGTTGCCCTCGAAGACGACCGTCAGGTCGTACCAGCGCTTGGTGGCCCGCAGGTCGATGCTCTGCACGACGGTGGCGCCGGCGCGGACCGTGACGGTTCGGCGCTCGCCGCCGTACGCCTCGGTCAGGGCGAGGCGCGCGTCGGCGGCCGACGGGTTGGTCAGGGTGAGCTTCAGTCCGCCAGCGTCGTGACGTGCCGTCACCTCTGGTTCGGCGGCTTTGTTGTTGCCCCTGAAGGTGCGCAGAAATCCGTTCGGACCATGGACCGTGAGATCGTAACTGCCACCCGAGTACACCGAGTTCCAGCTGTCGGACACGGGCTTCCCGGCTGCCGTGGTGTACGTCCACGGCCCGTCGGTGCGCTTCTGCGAGCGCACCTGGAAGGCGGCACCCGCCCGGTCTCCCGCACTGAACGTCAGCTTGTACTTGCCCGAGGCGAGGTCCGCGGCTCCGTCGACGTAGGGGGCGTAGGAGAGCGGGCGGCTCGGCCGCGCCCCTGCCTCTTGCCGGGGCAGGGCCCCCTGGGCGGGTGGCCTCGGTACATAGCTGTCGTGGCGGTCGCGGTCCGGCGGGGTGTAGCCCGCGGTGTCCGGCAGGTCGGCCGGGTCCGTGACCTTGAGGGAGAAGTCGAAGGCGGATGTGAGGTCACCGCAGATGGCGCGCCGCCATGGTGAGATGTTGGTTTCCTCGACTCCGAACCGGTTCTCCATGAAGCGCAGGATCGAGGTGTGGTCGAAGGTCTCGGAGCAGACGTATCCGCCGGTGGACCACGGTGAGACGACGATCATCGGGACACGCTGCCCGAGACCGTAGGGACCTGCGGCGTATCCGGCACCGCCCTTGTAGTGGTCGAGGGTGGTGTCGACGGTGGACAGCCCCTGGGCGGCGGAGGCCGGAGGGTAGGGCGGCACGACGTGGTCGAAGTAGCCGTCGTTCTCGTCGTACGTGATGAACAGGGCGGTCCTGCTCCACACATCGGGATTCGAGGTGAGCGCGTCAAGGACGTGCGAGATGTACCAAGCACCGTAGTTCGCAGGCCAGTTGGGGTGCTCGGAGAACGCCTCGGGGGCCGCGATCCAGGAGATCTTCGGCAGCCTGGCGGCCTTGACGTCGGCTCTGAGGATGTCGAAGTATCCGTCTCCCGCCTTGGCGTTCGTGCCGGTGCGGGCCCTTTCGTACAGGGGGTCTCCGGGTTTGGCGTTGCGGTAGCTGTTGAAGTACAGCAGGGAGTTGTCGCCGTAGTTGCCGCGGTACGCGTCGTCGATCCAGCCCCAGCCGCCGGCCGCGTCGAGGCCGTCGCCGATGTCCTGGTACACCTTCCAGGAGACGCCCGCCCTCTCAAGGCGTTCGGCGTACGTCGTCCAGCCGTAGCCCGCTTCCTGGTTGCCGAGGACCGGGCCGCCGCCGGTGCCGTCGTTGCCGACGTGCCCGGAGAGCATGTAGTAGCGGTTCGGGTCGGTCGCGCCCATGAACGAGCAGTGGTAGTCGTCGCAGACGGTGAACCTGTCGGCGAGGGCGTAGTGGAACGGGATGTCGTCCCGTGTCAGGTACGCCATGGTGCCGGTGCCTTTGGCGGGGATCCAGTTGTCGTACTTGCCGTTGTTGAACGCGCTGTGGCCACCGGCCCAGTCGTGGTCGAGGCCCGCGATGAACTGCATCCCCAGGTCGTCGGCGTCGGGGTGGTAGGGCAGGGTCTCCTTGCCGCCACTTGTCTGGTGCCATACCGGCTTGCCGCTGGGCAGTGTCACCGGGCGGGGGTCCCCGAAGCCCCTGACGCCCTTCATCGACCCGAAGTAATGGTCGAAGGACCGGTTCTCCTGCATGAGGACGACGATGTGCTCGACGTCCTGGACGGTTCCGCTGCGGCGGGCCGCGGGGATGGCCGCGGCGCGGTCGATGGAGCCGGACAGAGCGGCGAACGCGGTGGTGGCTCCGGCGATCTGAAGGAAGCGACGCCGATTGATTTCGGTCATGGCTGTGGGGGTCCTCCTGTTGCTTCGGCGATGTCCGTCCACGAAGAGGGGCAGACGGAGTATTCAAGAGGACCCGGGCCGCGGGAAAGTGGGCCGAGGTGACGGTCGGGCAAAATGTGGGCGTCCCGCGTGCGGGCCGTGAGCGGCCACCGGGGGATGGATTCCGGAGCCGATCGGCCGCCGCGGCCAGGACGCCTCGCACACACTCGGGACGCGTGGCGCCCCCAGAGGCCGCACCGTCCCGCGCCGTCCCGCGCCGTCTCGTCCCGCACCGCCTCGCGCCGTCCCGCAACTCCCTGCCCACCCCGTCCCGACGCCGGCGGCAGGCCGTCCGGGGGGAGGCCTTCTCCGGATGGAACGACCGACCGTCCATCGAACAGGTCATCCGTCCCGGACTCTTGACTGGTTGTCAGGTGCGCGCCATCCTCGATGGAACCTACGCGCGAGTAAGTTGGCGCGCCCGTCCCGGACATCGAAGGTAGCCCGGATGACTCTCCTCCGCAGACGTGGACTGTTTGCCGTCGTCGTCACCCTCCTGCTGGCACTCGGTGTGGGCTCCCCGCCGGCCGCCGGCGCCGACACACCCTGGTGGGAGCCCACGGCACGCCCCGCCGCCGATTCACAGATCGACGTCACCGGCGAACCCTTCCGCGGCACGGACAGCCAGGGCCGGGTCCGCGGCTTCGTCGACGCGCACAATCACGTGATGTCCAACGAGGGCTTCGGCGGCCGCATCATCTGCGGCAAGCCGTTCTCCGAAGCGGGGATCGCCGACGCGCTCGCGGACTGCCCCGAGCACTATCCCGACGGCTCGCTCGCCCTCTTCGAGAACGTGACCGGTGGTTCGAACGGCCATCACGACCCGGTGGGCTGGCCGACGTTCAAGTCCTGGCCCGCCCACAACTCCCTGAGCCACCAGCAGAACTACTACGCGTGGCTGGAGCGCGCCTGGCGCGGCGGCCAGCGGATCCTGGTCAACGACCTGGTCACCAACGGCCTGTTGTGCTCGATCTACGTCAGGGACCGCGGCTGCAACGAGATGGACGCCATTCGTCTCGAAGCCCGCAAGACCTACGAGATGCAGGACTACATCGACAAGATCTACGGCGGAACGGGCAAGGGCTTCTTCCGTATCGTCACCGACTCCACCCAGGCCCGCCAGGTCGTCGCGGACGGCAAACTCGCCGTGGTGCTCGGCGTCGAGACCTCGGAACCCTTCGGCTGCAAGCAGATCCTCGACGTGTCCCAGTGCAGCCGGGCCGACATCGACAGCGGCCTGGACGAGCTGTACGAGCTGGGTGTGCGCAGCATGTTCCTGTGCCACAAGTTCGACAACGCGCTGTGCGGGGTGCGGATGGACTCCGGCACCATCGGAACGGCCGTGAACATCGGCCAGTTCCTCTCCACCGGCACCTTCTGGACCACGGAGAAGTGCAGCGGCCCGCAGCACGACAACCCCTCCGGCAACGCGGCCGCCCCGGCCGAGGTGACCAAGCTGCTGCCCGCCGGGGTCAAGGTGCCCGCATACGACAGCGGCGCACAGTGCAACACCCGCGGGCTGACCCGCCTCGGCGAGTACGCGGTCAAGGGGCTGATGAAGCGCAACATGATGTTCGAGGCCGACCACATGAGCGTCAAGGCGGCCGGCCGCGCCCTGGACCTGCTGGAGTCGGCGAACTACCCGGGGGTGCTCTCCAGCCACAGCTGGATGGACGACGGCTGGCTGGAACGCGTCTACCGCCTCGGCGGCTTCAAGGCCTCGTACATGTCCGGTGCCGACAGCTTCGCCAAGGAGTCCGACGGGACCAGGACACTGCGCCGGAAGTACGGTGTCGGACTGGGCTACGGCACCGACATGAACGGCGTCGGCGGCTGGCCCGGACCGGTGGGCCCCGACGCCCCCAACGCGGTCAAGTACCCCTTCCGCAGCGCCGACGGCGGTTCCGTCGTCGACCGTCAGCGGACCGGGCAACGCACCTGGGACTTCAACACCGACGGTGCGGCCCAGGTCGGCATGGTGCCCGACTGGATCGAGCAGATCCGGCTCAGCGGCGGCAAGGACACCGTGCAGGACCTGCTCGGCGGCGCGGAGTCCTACCTCCGCACCTGGAGGGCGACCGAACTCCACACGCCCGAACCCGACCTCGCCGCCGGTGCCGCGGCGAGCGCCGGTGAGACGGAGTGGAACCCGTTCACCAGCTACGCCGCCGGAAAGGCCGTGGACGGCGACACCGGAACGAGGTGGGCGAGCGGCTGGTCGGACGACCAGTGGCTGCGGCTCGATCTGGGCGGCTCCCGTACGGTCGGCAAGGTCTCCCTGGACTGGGAACAGGCCTATGCACGCGCCTACCGGATCGAGGTCTCGGACGACGGGACCGCATGGCGGACGGTGTGGTCCACGGACAGCGGGGACGGCGGTCTGGACAACGCGGTGTTCAGCCCGGTGCAGGCGCGGTACGTCCGTATCCACGGCGTGACACGGGCCACCAAGTACGGCTACTCGATCAACGAGGCAGCGGTGTACAGCCGCTGAGCTACTCCCGCACCAACGTCAGGATCTGGTCCGCGACGATGTCGAGCACGTCGCCCGCCTTCTCCTCGTCGCCCAGCACGAGGAAGTTGAGGGTGAGCCCGTCGGTCAGCGCGGCCAGATACCTGGCCGCCGCGGGCTCGGGCACCGCCAGCTCCACGCCGAGGACCGCGGGGAGTTGGCGGATCACCTTGGTGTGTGCCGCGAGATAGCGCTCGTACTGCCGCCGGGCGAGATGCTCGTAGCCGGGCTCCCGCAGGGCGTACTGGGTGAGTTCGTACGTCAGCATGTGCTCGCCGGGATTGGCCAGCACATGATCCCAGTACGCCTGGAGCCCGGCGCGGACCGTCTCGCGCAGGGTGGGCCTGCGGACGAGCGTGCTGAGGACGTCCGACTCGGAGTGCTCGGAGATGGTGTCCATCACCGCTTCGAGCAACTCCTGCTTGGATTCGAAGCAGTAGTGGAAGACGCTCAGCGAGACACCCGCCTCCGCAACGACGGACCGCGTCGTGGTCTTCGCGACACCGTCGCGGGCCATCACCCGGATCGCGGCCTCGACCAGTTGCCTGCGCCGCTGCGCCGACGGCATCCGCCCCATGACGCCTCCTCCCCTGACCGGCGCAAGCATACGCCGCAGGGGTTACGGAGCAGCGGGCCGCGGTGACGGCCCCGCGCTCCTCCCGCCCCACTCACCCTGCGGGTCTGCCAGGAGGCCTTCGTGCCAGGACCCGGCGGGAGGGCCGCTCGCCGGGCGGGGACCGGTGGCCGCGTCTCCGGTGCCGCGGCACCTTCCGGCCGGACCCGGCCGCCCGCGGTGAATCCGGCGAGCGGAACAGCGCGTGGGATCGCTGTCCGCCCTGTGCGCTTCGGGTGAATTCCCGGAGTGTTCCCGCCGGGTGAGTCCCGCCGGGCAGGGACCGCGCTCACGCTCGATCAGGACGAACCGCAGCCACCGGGAGATCGCCGTGCACATCCTGCTTGTCGCAAGCGCCTTCAACAGCCTCACCCAACGTGTCCAGGCGGAGCTGAGGGACCACGGGCACTCCGTTGCCGTGCAGCTCGCACACGAGGAAGAACCGGTCCGGGAGGCCGTCCGCCGGGAGTGCCCGGACCTTGTCGTGGCGCCGTACCTCAAGTCCGCGATCCCGAGGGACGTCTGGTCGGTCCACACCTGTCTCGTCGTCCATCCGGGACCGGTCGGCGACCGCGGTCCCTCCTCCCTGGACTGGGCCGTCCACGAGGGAGCGGACCGCTGGGGCGTCACCGTGCTTCAGGCGAACGCGGAGATGGACGCCGGCGACGTATGGGCGTCCATGACCTGTCCGCTGCCCCCGGTGGGCAAGAGCGACCTGTACCGCAACGAGATCTCGGACGCCGCCGTGGCAGCTCTGCTCCTGGCGGTCGGACGCTTCGCTTCGGGGACATACACCCCCGTGCCGCAGGCCTCCGGCGGCGAAGGATGCCGCCCCCTGTTCCGCCAATCGCTGCGTCGCATCGACTGGCGGTCGGACTCCACCGCGACGGTGGTCCGCAAGCTCAGGGCGGCGGACTCCCAGCCCGGTGTGCTCGACGAGTTCCTGGGCGGCGAGTGGTTCCTGCACGGCGGGTATCCCGAGTCCCGGCTGAGCGGTCGTCCGGGGGACGTGGTGGCCACCCGGGACGGCGCGATCTGCCGGGCGACCACCGACGGCGCGGTGTGGATTCCCGAGCTGCGGCCACGGCGGGCGCCGGGCGGCCCGGCCACCTTCACACTCCCCGCCACCACGGCGGCGGCCGGGCGGCTGCGCACCGTGCCCGAGCGGCCGGCTCCGCTGCACCGGACCGGGGACGACGACACCTGGTCCGAGATCGGCTACCGGGAGGAGGCCGGGACCGGCTTCCTGTCGTTCTCGTTCCGTGGCGGCGCGATGAGCACGGCACAGTGCCGACGCCTGCTGAGCGCCTACCGGTTCGCCTGCTCCCGGCCCACCTCGGTGCTGGTCCTCGGCGGCGGCCGGGACTTCTTCTCCAACGGCATCCACCTCAACGTGATCGAGGCGGCGGCCGATCCCGGCGCCGAGTCCTGGGCCAACATCAACGCCATGGACGACCTGGTGGAGGCGGTGCTGACCACCGCGGACCGGCTCGTCGTCGCCGCCCTGGCCGGGAACGCCGCGGCGGGCGGGGTGATGCTGGCCCTCGCCGCCGACGAGGTGTGGTGCAGGGCGGGCGCGGTGCTCAATCCGCACTACCGCCTGATGGGGCTCTACGGATCGGAGTACTGGACGTACACGCTGCCGCGGCGGGTGGGGGCTCCGGCTGCCGAGCGGCTCATGCGGGACGCCCTGCCGGTCAGCTCCACCGCGGCCCACCGGCTCGGTCTGGTCGACCGGGTGATCCCGTGCGCACCCCGGTCGTTCGACTCGGAGGCCGGCGCCCTGGCGACCCGCCTGGCGGCCCTGCCCGCGACGCAGTCCCGGATCCACGCGAAGAAGGCGGAGCGGGACCGGGTCGACCTGGCCCCGTACCGGGAGGCGGAACTCGTCCGCATGCACCGCATCTTCGCGGACCCGCACCACCCGTACCACGGACTGCGCCGGGCCTTCGTCCGCAAGGAACGCCCGGCGGCCGCGACCGCGCTCCCGCGGCCCCCGTTCCCCCGGGACTGACCGCGGTGCGGCGGCGGAGCGGCTACCGCTGCTCCGCCAGCCAGTCGTACCAGTGGGCCAGGCCCTCGCCGGTGGTCGCCGAGACCGTCAGCACGCGCACGTCCGGGTTCACCGAGCGCGCGTGCCGCGCGCACTGCTCGACGTCGAATTCGACATGCGGCAGGAGATCGGACTTGTTGATCAGGATCAGGTCGGCGGCGGCGAACATGTACGGGTACTTCAGCGGCTTGTCGGTGCCCTCGGTGACCGAGATGATCACGACCTTGCTCCGCTCCCCCAGGTCGAACAGGGCGGGGCACACCAGGTTTCCGACGTTCTCCACCATGAGCAGCGATCCCTCGGCCGGGGACAGTGCCGCGAGGGCGTCCCGCATCATCTCGGCGTCGAGGTGGCACCCCGCCCCCGTGTTCACCTGCACCACGTCGCAGCCCGTACGCCTGATCCGGTCGGCGTCGAGCCTCGTCTCCTGATCGCCCTCGACGACGGCCACCGGCCGACGACCGCCGAGGTCGGTGACGGTGCGTTCCAGCAGGGTGGTCTTGCCCGCTCCCGGCGAGCTCATCATGTTCACGGCCACGACGCCGCGGTCGGTCATCCACGTCCGGTTGCGCGCCGCGAGCAGGTCGTTCTTCGCGAGCACCCTCTGCTCGATGGTGACGGTCTCACCGGCTCCGCCCGGCTGACGACGCTCGTGCGGATGAGGGTGCGGATGCGGATGCGGGTGTCCGTGGTCCGGTGCACCCTCCTCCCGCAGCATCACGACCCTGGTCCCGCCGGACTCCTCGGCACAGCCGCAGGTACCGCACATGGTTCAGCCCACTTCCATGGAGACGATCTGCAGTTCCTGTCCCGATGTGATCTTCACATCCGCGCTGCCGCAGGGACACAGCAGAATCAGGTCGGTCAGGGTGAATGCGACGGCACAGGTGCGGCAGCGCCCGGCGCCGGGCGGCTGGTCGATCTCCAACTGCGCGCCCTCGGCTGCCGTTCCCTCCGTGACCAGGCCGAAGCAGAACCGCATCGAGTCGGGCACCACCGCCGTGAGCGCGCCGACACGGACGCGGACCGAGCGGACCGGACGCCCTCCGGCGCGTTCGCACACCGAGTCGACGACGCTCTGTGTGATGGCCAGCTCGTGCACCGGTGCCTCGCTCTTCCGCGGTTGGCTCCGACCGTAGGGCCACGGGAGGACCGTGACGCCGTCCGACGGGACCGGCCCCCCGCCCGGACCACCCGAGCGGCCCACCGCATGCCGTCATTCGGACCCCGGCAGCGGGCCGGTGCGGCGAATTCCCCTGTTGCCGGTGCCCACGGTTCGAGGCGTGATGGTAGCAATGTGCGCGTACCCGTTTGTGGGGGCCGATGGCCGGTTGGGCCGTCATTCTGAAAGGCGACACTGCCATGCCGACAAAGGAAGCGATAAAGGCGGAGGACACACTGATCCACGTGCTGTGGATCAACGCGGGACTGAGCTGCGACGGCGATTCCGTCGCCCTGACCGCGGCCACGCAGCCGAGCATCGAGGAAATCGCGCTCGGCGCCCTGCCCGGACTTCCGCAGGTCGCCGTCCACTGGCCGCTCATCGATTTCGAATGCGGCCCGGCCGGCGGCGCCGATGATTTCCTCGAATGGTTCTTCAAGGCCGATCGCGGAGAACTGGAACCGTTCGTCCTGGTGGTCGAGGGGTCCATTCCGAACGAGCGGTTGCACGACGAGGGATACTGGTGCGGATTCGGCAACGATCCCGCCACCGGCCAGCCCATGACGACCAGCGAGTGGCTCGACCGGCTGGCCCCGAAGGCGACCGCGGTCGTCGCGGTCGGCACCTGCGCGACGTACGGCGGCATCCACGCCATGGCGGGCAACCCGACCGGCGCAATGGGGGTTCCCGACTACCTGGGCTGGGACTGGAAGTCCAGGGCCGGGATCCCGATCGTGTGCGTCCCGGGGTGCCCGATCCAGCCGGACAACCTCTCGGAGACGCTCACCTACCTGCTCTACATGGCCACCGACCAGGCGCCGATGATCCCGCTCGACGACGCGCTGCGGCCCAAGTGGCTGTTCGGGTCGACGGTCCACGAGGGCTGCGACCGGGCCGGGTACTACGAGCAGGCCGACTTCGCGACGGAGTACGGCTCACCGAAGTGCATCGTCAAACTGGGCTGCTGGGGCCCCGCGGTCAAGTGCAACGTGCCCAAGCGCGGCTGGATGAACGGCATCGGCGGCTGCCCCAACGTCGGTGGCATCTGCATCGGCTGCACCATGCCCGGATTCCCGGACAAGTTCATGCCGTTCATGGACGAGCCCCCCGGAGGAAAGCTCTCCACCAACGCGGTCGGGCCGTACGGGGCGACGATCCGGCGGCTGCGCGACCTCACCACCCACGCCCTGGACCGCGAACCGAAATGGCGCAAGCCCGGCAAGAAACTCACCACCGGCGCCACACGCACCTGGTGAGTGACCGCGCACGTCACCGCAACGGACAGAAAGAAGAGGCGGCGCAATGACCGCGACGCAGCACAAGGGTGCCGGGGGCGGCCAGGGAAAGAACGACCTGGTCGAAATGGCGTGGGATCCCATTACCCGGATCGTCGGCAGCCTGGGGATCTACACGAAGATCGACTTCAAACAGAAGGTGGTGGCCGAGTGTCACAGCACCAGCTCCATCTTCCGGGGCTATTCGGTCTTCATGAAGGGAAAGGACCCCCGGGACGCGCACTTCATCACGAGTCGCATCTGCGGAATCTGCGGTGACAACCACGCCACATGTTCCTGTTACGCGCAGAACATGGCGTACGGGGTGAAGCCGCCGCACCTCGGCGAATGGATCGTGAATCTCGGCGAGGCCGCGGAGTACATGTTCGACCACAACATCTTCCAGGAGAACCTGGTAGGGGTCGACTACTGCGAGAAGATGGTCGCGGAGACCAACCCCGGGGTGCTGGAGCAGGCCAACCGCACCCCCTCCCCGCACGCCGACGCGCACGGTTACCGGACGATCGGCGACATCATGCGGTCGCTGAACCCGTTCACCGGCGAGTTCTACCGCGAGGCGCTCCAGGTCAGCCGGATGACCCGGGAGATGTTCTGCCTGATGGAGGGCCGGCACGTACACCCCTCCACGCTCTATCCCGGCGGCGTCGGCACCGTGGCGACCATCCAGCTGATGACGGACTACATCACCCGCCTCCAGCGGTACGTCGAGTTCATGAAGAAGGTCGTGCCGATGCACGACGATCTCTTCGACTTCTTCTACGAGGCCCTGCCGGGATACGAGCAGGTCGGCAACCGGCGCATCCTGCTGGGCTGCTGGGGTTCCTTCCAGGACCCGGAGCACTGCAACTTCGAGTACAAGGACATGACCGACTGGGGCCGGAAGATGTACGTCACCCCCGGTGTCGTCGTCGACGGGAAACTGGTCACCACCGACCTGGTGAAGATCAACCTCGGCATCCGGATCCTGCTCGGTTCGTCCTACTACAACGACTGGGACGAACAGGAGACCTTCGTCTCCCACGACCCCCTCGGCAATCCGGTCGACCGGCGCCACCCGTGGAACCAGCACACCAACCCGCAGCCGCAGAAGCGGGACCTGGACGACAAGTACAGCTGGGTCATGTCGCCGCGGTGGTTCGACGGCAAGGACTACCTGGCGCTGGACACGGGCGGCGGGCCGCTCGCACGGCTGTGGACCACCGCGCTGGCCGGTCTGGTCGACATCGGCTACATCCGGGCCACCGGCCACAGCGTCAAGATCAACCTCCCCAAGACCGCCCTCAAGGGGCCGGTGGAGCTGGAGTGGCACGTCCCGAAGTGGAGCAACACCATCGAGCGCAACCGGGCGCGCACCTACTTCCAGGCCTACGCGGCCGCCTGCGCGCTCCACTTCGCGGAGAAGGCTCTCGCGGAGATCCGCTCCGGGAACACCAAGACCTGGGAGAAGTTCGAGGTGCCCGAGGAGGGCGTGGGCTGCGGGTTCACCGAGGCGGTCCGCGGTGTCCTCTCCCACCACATGGTGATCCGGGACGGCAAGATCGCCAACTACCACCCGTACCCGCCGACTCCGTGGAACGCGAGCCCCCGTGACACGTACGGCACGCCCGGCCCCTACGAGGACGCCGTGCAGGGCCAGCCGATCTTCGAGGAGAACGACCGGGAACACTTCAAGGGCATCGACATCATGCGCACGGTGCGCAGCTTCGACCCCTGTCTGCCCTGCGGTGTGCACATGTATCTCGGCGAGGGCAGGAAGCTGGAGCTCCTGCACTCCCCCACCCAGTCCGCGGGCAGCGAGTGATGGCGCGGGAGGATGCTCCGGCCGCGCCCGGCTGGCGGACCGCCGGTGAACGCATCGACACCCTGATCGCCGCCAGCGGCTCGGGCGGCGCGGTCGCCCGCGAGCGCAGCGAGGAACTGGTCCGGCTCGTCGCCGACTTCTACGGTGCCGGGCTGGAACGGCTGCTGGACCTCATGCACGAGCAGGGGCGGCTGGACGACGGCGTCCTGGCCGCTCTGGCGGACGACGAGCTGGTGTCCTGTGTCCTGCTGGTCCACGGGCTGCATCCGTACGGCGTGGAGACCCGGGTCGAGCGGGCTCTGGAGAGCGTACGACCGTATCTCGGGTCGCACGGCGGTGATGTGGAGCTGCTCGCCGTCACCGACGAGGGCACCGTCCGGCTGAGGCTGCTGGGCAGTTGTGACGGCTGCCCGTCGTCCTCGGTCACGCTCAGGCTTGCCGTGCAGGGTGCGGTGGAGGCGGCGGCGCCGGAGATCACCTCGATCGAGGTCGAGACCGCGGCCGAGGAGGACCTCGGGGCGACGGGGCCGCTGGTACCGGTGGACTCGCTGTTCACCCGGCTGCACGCGGGATCGGGGACGGCCGGCGAGGACGGTGCCTCGTGGGAGGTCGTGCCGGAGCTGTCGGCGCTGGAGTCCGGCGCCGTGGCCCGGTTCGGTGTCGGCAGGATGCCGGTGGTGGCCTGCCGGGTGGGCACCGATCTCTTCGCCTTCGAGGACCGGTGCGCGCGCTGCGAGCGGCCGTTCGAGGGCGCCACGCTGGCGCGGCGACTGGGCGGTCGGTCCGGGGACGCGGTCCTGCGCTGCGCCGGGTGCCGCGCGCACTACGACGTGCGGCGGGCCGGGCTCTGGCTCGACGGGGAAGGTGCGCACCTGGCACCGCTGCCCCTGCTGTCGGACGGTGGAGCGGTCTCGGTGGCGGTCCCCGCGGCGGTGGCTTCGTGATCGCCGCCGGGCGTTCCTCCTCACCGGCCTCCACGCTGCTGCGGCTCAGGCGCAACGGGCCGCGGCCGCCCGCCGGTGAGCGCTGCGAGATGTGCGCGGAACCGATCGGCGAGAGCCACTCCCATGTGGTGAACCTCGACAGCCGCGCCCTGATGTGCTGCTGCCGGGCCTGCTATCTGCTGTTCGTCGACGAGAACGCGGAGCTGCGCTACCGGGCGGTCCCCGAGCGGTATCTGCACTTCGCCGGGCTGACGGTGGACGGGCGTGCCTGGGACGAGCTGCAGATTCCCGTGGGGCTCGCCTTCCTGTTCCGCAACTCCGTCCAGGACCGGATGGTCGCGTTCTATCCCGGGCCCGCCGGGGCCACCGAGTCGGAACTGCCGCTGGACGCCTGGGCCGCCGTCGTCGAGTCGAGCCCGGAGCTCGCCGTGTTGCGCCCGGACGTGGAGGCGCTGCTGATCCGGCGTACGGCGGAGCGAGACGGTTCGTGCCATCTCGTGCCGATCGACGCCTGCTACGAGTTGGTGGGGCAACTGCGCTCGCTGTGGCGCGGGTTCGACGGTGGCACCGAGGCCCGTAGCGCGATGGACGGCTTCTTCGCGCGGGTGGCGGATCTCAGCAGGCCCGCCGCGGGGATCGGAGCGCCGTGAACGACTTCGCGTTCTCCGTGCTCGACATCGTCGCCGATCCGTACGCGGCGGTGCCTCAGCTGACCGCGCGGCTGCGGATCGAAGAGCGGACGGGCCGGCGGATCCACGCCGTCGCGCTGCACTGCCAGGTCCGCATCGAACCGCAGCGGCGCCACTACGACGAGGCCGAACAGAGCGGCCTGGTTGCGCTGTTCGGCCACCGGGACCGCTGGACGGACACCCTCAAACCGTTCCGGTGGATGAGCTGTGACACCACCGTGCAGGGGTTCAGCGGCGCGACAGAGGTCGATCTCGCCCTGCCCTGCACCTACGACTTCGACGTGATCGGTTCCCGCTATCTGCATGCCCTGGGCGAGGGGTCGGTGCCCCTCGCCCTGTTGTTCTCCGGCACGGTCTTCACCCGCGGCAGCAAGGGCTTCGGGGTCGAGCAGGTGCCCTGGGACTGCGAGGCCCGGTATCCGATGCCGGTGGAGGTGTGGCGGCACATGATGGCGGCGCACTACCCGAGCACCGGATGGATCCGGCTGGACCACGAGGTGCTGGCACGCTTCGCGGACTTCCGGGCCCGGCGCGGGCTGATCAGCTGGGACGAGACGGTCCAGGCCCTCCTGGCCGAGCACGACGAGGTGGTCCCGTGAGTCTTGACCAGGTGCGTTCGATCGCCGACGCCGTCCTGTACGAGGGGTACCTCCTGTACCCGTACCGGGCGAGTTCGCACAAGAACCGGTCGCGCTGGCAGTTCGGGGTCCTCGGCCCGCCGCACGCGACGGCGGCGAGTTACGGCGAGGAGCCGGAAATGGAGCTGCAGTGCCTGCTGGCACCGCGGGACGGGGCGGCGGCCGTCACCGTGCATCTGCGCTTCCTCCAGCTCCAGGTCCGCGAGGTACGGAGCACGGGCGAGGACGGGGTGGACACACCGGTGGAGCGGCTCGTCGTCGACGGGGAGTCGGTGATGTCCTGGGACGAGGCCGTCGAGCGTGAAGTGGTGCTGCCCGCCCAGCCGTTGGGGGAGGCGGCGGACGCCGTCCACGAGATCCCGGGCGGCGAGGACACCGAGCCGCTGGCCGACGCGCGGGGCGTGTCGGTGGGCCGGATCGTACGGCGGCGGCTGCCGTTGACGGTCCGGGTCCGTACTCGGGCCGTCGTCGACGACGGATACGTGCGGCTCTCGGTGTCGGTGCGCAATGAGCATCGGGAGCCCGCGGCCACCAAGGACGCCGCGATCCGGTCCTCGCTGATCGGCGCGCATCTGCTGTTGCGGGCACATGACACGGGGTTCGTGTCGCTGCTCGAACCGCCCGCCGGCGCGGCGGCGGCCGCCGGCCGCTGCCGGCAGCGCAGGTGCTGGCCCGTACTGGCCGGACCGAAGGGGACGACCGACACCCTGCTCGGCGCACCGATCATCCTGTACGACTACCCGGAGGTCGCCGAGCAGAGCCCCGGCGCGCTCTTCGACTCGACGGAGATCGACGAGATCCTGACCCTCCGCGTGATGACCATGACGGAGGAGGAGAAGGCGGAGGCCCGGGCCACCGATCCCCGGGCCCGGGAGATCATCGACCGGTGCGACGGCATGTCGCCCGCCGACCTCCAGCAGCTGCACGGCCTGCTGCGCGATCCGCACCCGCCGCGGCCCGCGGCTCCCGCGGGCCCGGCGGCCGACGTCCGGGACGTGGAACCCGCCGCCTTCGACACCGCGGGCGCCCCCTGGTGGGATCCCGCGGCCGACGCCTCGGTTCGGCCGGGAAGCGACGCCGTCGTCATCGACGGGGTCCGGGTGGCCAAGGGCAGCCTGGTCCGTGTCCACCCCTCCCGGCGGGCGGACGCGCAAGATCTGTTCTTCGCCGGCCAGGTGGCCCGGGTGACGGCGGTTCTCTCGGACGTGGACGGCGGTACGCACATCGCTCTGGTCCTCGTCGACGACCCCGCGTCGGACCTGCACGACTGGTACGGGCGCTACTTCTACTTCGCACCCGACGAACTGACACCGCTGAGCGCCGAGGAGACGGCGCAGTACCGAGAGGAGAACCGATCGTGAAGACCCTGGGCATGATCACCGCCGGAGCGGCCGCGGCCGTGGCGGTCGTCGCCGTGATGGTCGGGATCAAGTCGATCCCCGACATCCGCCGTTATCTGCGCATCCGTTCGATGTGAACCCCGATCCGAGCGAAATGAGCAGAGAGCAGGAAGCGCCCATGGCGGACCGACCGGAGAGGAACAGCGGCGTCGAGGAGGAGCCGCGGGAGAAACGGGGCCCGACGGGGTTCCGCTCCAACCGCGCGGACCGGCCGTCGGGCACCTCGGACGAACGCTCCGACGCCCCCGTACACCCACGGAGCACTCAGGACCCGAATGCGCCGGCGCCCGGTCCGGGGGCGGCTGACCGACGATGACGAAGGAACCCGACACCTCCGCCCGGGTGCTGGTCGCGGGCATCGGCAATCTGTTCCTCGGCGACGACGGCTTCGGCCCGGAGGTCGTGCGCCGGCTGGCCCTCGACGGGGGGTTGCCCCCGCAGGTCCGGGTGGTGGACTACGGCATCCGAGGCATGCATCTCGCGTACGACCTGCTCGACGGGTACGACGCGCTGGTTCTGGTCGACGCGTACCCGGGAGGCGGCGCCCCCGGGGAGGTGACGGTGCTCCGCATCGGTGTGGAGGACCTCGGTTCGGGTGAATTCGACGCCCACGGGATGAATCCGGTTGCTGTCCTGGCAAATCTGGATCAACTGGGCGGTACGCTTCCGCTCACCTACCTCGTCGGCTGCACACCCGCCGGAGTCGAGGAGGGCATCGGGCTCGGCGAAGCCGTCGACAGCGCGGTGCCCGAGGCGATGCAGACAGTGCACACCCTGATCCGGCAGCTCGTGCCGGCCGTAGCGACCGCGTCCGTGAACAGCACCCGACCCCGGAGACCCTGATCATGTGCCTAGGCATTCCTGGCCGCGTCGTGGAGATCGTGGACGGGTATGCGGGCCAGCTGGCTCTGGTCGACGTGGAGGGCGCCAGACGCCGCGTCAACATCGGCATGCTCGACGAGGCGCCCGGTCGCGACGACTGGGTGCTTCTCCACATGGGCTTCGCCGTCGAGCTCATCGACCGGGTGAAGGCCCGGGAGGCCCTGTCGGGGCTGGAGATGATGGGCCGCGGCCGGGAGCAGCGGATCCGGCGCAGATTCGAGGTGCGCGGCGTCGTGCAGGGCGTGGGCTTCCGGCCCTTCGTCTATGTCACCGCCTCGGAACTGCTGCTCACGGGCTCGGTGACGAACACCGGCGACGGGGTGCTCGCCGAGGTCGAGGGAACGGCCGGGGCCGTGGAGGAGTTCGGCCGCCGGCTGAGCGCCGACGCCCCTCCGCTCGCGGTCGTCGAGGACGTGCGGACGAGCGAACTGCCGACGCGCGGCGGTACGGGCTTCACCATCGAGCGCTCCAGCGCGTCGGGCCGGGCCAGGACGCTGGTCTCGCCCGACATCGCCACCTGCCGGGACTGCCTGGACGAGCTGGGCGATCCGTCGAACCGGCGCTACCGCCACCCGTTCATCACCTGCACGCACTGTGGCCCCCGGTTCACGATCGTCACCGGCCTTCCGTACGACCGGGCCGCCACCACGATGGCGGACTTCGAGATGTGCGGGGCCTGCCGGGCGGAGTACGAGGACCCGTGCGACCGGCGCTTCCACGCCCAGCCGATCGCCTGTCCCGACTGCGGACCGCGGCTCGAACTGGTCGGCGGGGCAGGCGTGTCCCTGTCCCGCGACGAGGACGCTCTGCGTACGGCCCGCAAGCTCCTCGCCGAGGGCGGGATCATCGCGGTCAAGGGACTCGGCGGGTACCACCTGGTCTGCGACGCCCGCGACGACACGGCCGTGGCCGAGCTGCGCCGGCGCAAGCGGCGCGGCGGCAAGCCGTTCGCGGTCATGGTGCCGGACCTCGACGCCGCGCGGCGGCTGGTGACCGTCACGGCGGACGAGGAGGAGCTGCTGTCCGGTGGCCGCCGCCCGATCGTGCTCCTGCCCCGGCACCCCGGCGGGCCCGGGGCCGGGGTGTCCGACGCCGTGGCTCCCGGCAGCCCACAGCTCGGGCTGCTCCTTCCGTACACCCCGTTGCACGTCCTGCTCTTCGGGATCGGGGACGACGATCCGGGCCCGGACGCACTGGTGATGACGTCGGCCAATGTGTCGGGCGAGCCCATCGTCACCGACGACGGCGACGCGCTGGCCGTTCTGGCGCCGCTGGTCGATGCCTGGTTGCGGCACGACCGTCGCATCCATGTGCCGTGCGACGACTCGGTCAGCCGCTGGGCCGCCGGTGCCGAGCTGCCGCTGCGCCGCTCGCGCGGATACGCGCCGCTGCCGATCGCACTGCCCTTCGACGTGCCCCCGACGCTCGCCGTGGGAGCCGACCTGAAGAACACCTGTGCGCTGGCGGAGGGCCGCTACGCCTGGCTGAGCCAGCACATCGGCGACATGGACGATCTGTCCACGGTCGGCGCTCTGACCCGTACCGAGAAGCATCTGGAGGACCTCACCGGGGTGGCGCCCGCCCGGCTGGTGGCCGACCGTCACCCCGGCTACCACTCCGGCGGCTGGGCCCGCGCCCACGCGGCCGGGCGGCCGGTCCGCACCGTGCAGCACCACCACGCGCACATCGCGTCCGTGATGGCGGAGCACGGTCTGGGCGCGGAGGAGCGCGTGATCGGCATCGCCTTCGACGGCACCGGCCACGGCGCCGACGGGGCGGCCTGGGGCGGCGAGGTCCTGGTGGCCGGCTACGCGTCGTTCGGCAGGGCCGCGCACCTGGGTTACGTACCGCTGGCCGGGGGCGACGCGAGTGTGCTGCGGCCGTACCGGATGGCCCTCGCACATCTGCACGCGGCCGGCGTCCGCTGGGACGACGAGCTGCCCGCGGTGCGTGCCTGCCCGCCCGCCGAACGTGACGTACTGGCCCATCAGTTCGCCACCGGATTCGGCTGCGTGCCCACGTCGGGCATGGGCCGGCTCTTCGACGCGGTCGCGTCCCTGGCCGGCGTCCGGCACGTGGTGGCGTACGAGGCGGAGGCGGCCATGGAACTGGAGGGGCTGGCCCGTGCCGCGGCAGCCGGGCCCGGAGGCGGCTACCGCTTCGGGATCCGGCCCGGGAAGGGGGAGGAACCCGCCGTCGCGGATCCGGGCCCGGTCGTGCGGGCCGTGGTGTCCGACGTACGGGCCGGTGTTCCGGCCGAGCTGATCGCCGCGCGTTTCCACACCGCCGTCGCCGCTCTGACCGCCCGCCTCGCCGAGCTCTGCCGCACACGCACCGGACTCGCCACCGTGGCGCTGGGCGGCGGTGTATTCCAGAACGCCGTACTGCTCGAATCGGCTCAACAAGGCCTGACCGAACGGGGTTTCACCGTCCTTCGGCCACGCCTGCTCCCCCCGAACGACGGCGGGATCGCCCTCGGCCAGCTCGTGATCGCCGCATCGGGCTGAGGCCGCCGCACGACCGTACCCGCCGTACTTCAAGAGGATCCACAGAGAGGAGGGACCATGTGTCTGGCTGTTCCGGGGCGTGTCCTCAGTACCGCCGAAGTCGACGGCACCGTGATGGCCGAGGTCGATTTCGGCGGTGTGCGCAAGGAGGTGTGTCTCCAGTACATCCCCGATGCGACCGTCGGTGAATACGTCATCGTGCACGTCGGTTTCGCCATCCAGCGCCTCGACGAACGGTCGGCCCTGGACACCCTTGCCGACTTCGAGCGGCTCGGCATCCTGGCCGAAGAGTTCGGAGACGGTTTCGAACGCGCGGCCCAGCAGGGCGCGTCTCCCGAAGGAGTCGGCCGGTGAAGTACCTCGAAGAGTTCAGTGACCCCGGTCTCGCGAAGAAGCTGATCGACCAGATCCACGCGGCCACCACACGGGAGTGGGCGCTGATGGAGGTCTGCGGCGGCCAGACCCACTCCATCATCCGGCATGGCATCGACCAACTGCTGCCGGACGGTGTGGAGATGATCCACGGACCGGGATGTCCGGTGTGCGTCACCCCGCTGGAGACCATCGACCGGGCACTGGCGATCGCCGCCCGCCCCGGCGTCGTCTTCTGCTCGTTCGGCGACATGCTGCGTGTGCCCGGCAGCAGCCGGGACCTCTTCTCCGTCAAGAGCGCCGGCGGCGACGTACGCGTGGTGTATTCGCCCCTCGACGCGCTGAGAATCGCCCGGGAGAACCCCGACCGCGAAGTCGTCTTCTTCGGGATCGGGTTCGAGACCACCGCCCCCGCCAACGCAATGACGGTGTATCAGGCCCAGCGGCTCGGGGTCCGGAACTTCTCCCTGCTGGTTTCCCATGTGCTGGTGCCGCCCGCCATCGCCGCGATCATGGAGTCCTCGACCTGCCGGGTGCAGGCGTTCCTCGCCGCAGGCCACGTATGCAGTGTGATGGGGACGGCCGAGTACCCGGCGCTGGCCCGCAAGTACAAGGTGCCGATCGTGGTGACCGGCTTCGAGCCGCTGGACATCCTCGAAGGGGTACGCCGAACCGTCGTCCAGCTGGAGGCGGGTCGGCACGAGGTGGAGAACGCCTACCCCAGGGCCGTACGCGAGGAGGGCAATGTGCCCGCCATGGAGATGCTCGCCGATGTCTTCGAGGTGACCGACCGGACCTGGCGCGGCATCGGGGCGATCCCCCGCAGCGGCTGGCGGCTTTCCGAGAAGTACCGGGCGTTCGACGCGGAGCAGCGCTTCGACGTGACGGACATCCACACCGCCGAGTCGTCGCTCTGCCGCTCGGGCGAAGTCCTCCAGGGCCTGATCAAGCCGCATCTGTGCGAGGCGTTCGGCAAGGAGTGCACGCCGAGGAATCCGCTCGGCGCGACCATGGTGTCGTCCGAGGGCGCGTGCGCGGCGTACTACACCCACCGCCGCCTGGAACTGGTCGATGCGAAGTGACTGACGCGATGCACGACGTGACCACCGTGGTGAACGACGTGGCCGACCTCGACTTCGAGGGGTGGGCCTGCCCGGTACCACTGCGGGACGTCCCTTCCGTCGTCATGGGCCACGGGGGCGGCGGCGCGATGTCCGGTGAGCTGATCGAGCACCTGTTCCTGCCCGCGTACGGTGCCGCGGCCGCCGCCGACCTCGGTGACTCGGCCGTGCTGACGGTGGGCTCCGGCACCCGGCTCGCCTTCTCCACGGACTCGTTCGTGGTGAAGCCGATGTTCTTCCCCGGTGGGTCGATCGGTGAACTGGCGGTGAACGGCACGGTCAACGACCTTGCCATGTCGGGTGCGGCGCCCCTGTTCCTGTCCACCGCCTTCATCCTCGCGGAGGGCACCGCGCTGAGCGACGTCGGCCGGATCGCACAGGCCGTCGGCCGGGCCGCCGAGGACGCCGGCGTACGCCTGGTCACCGGGGACACGAAAGTCGTGGAGCACGGCAGCGGTGACGGCGTCTACCTCAACACCTCGGGCATCGGCGTGATCCCGCCCGGCGTCGACATCCATGCGCGCCGGGCGCTCCCCGGCGACGCGGTGCTCGTGAGCGGTGACATCGGTGTGCACGGTGTGGCCGTGATGAGCTGCCGGGAGGGCCTCGAATTCGGTACGGCGGTGGAGAGCGACACCGCCGCGCTGCACGGACTGGTCGCCGCCATGCTCGCCACCGGTACCGACCTCCATGTGCTCCGGGACCCCACGCGCGGGGGTGTCTCGGCTTCACTGAACGAGATCGCCCGCGCCTCGGACGTGGGCATCGAACTGGTCGAGCGGCTGCTTCCCGTACCGCCCACGGTGCGCGACGCGTGCAGCCTGCTCGGGCTGGACCCGCTGCAGGTGGCCAACGAGGGCAAACTGATCGCGATCGTCCCGGCCGAGGACGCGGACCGGGTACTGGCCGCCATGCGGGCCCATCCCCTGGGCAGGTCCGCCTGTCGGATCGGCAGCTGCGTTCCGGATCACGCCGGGATGGTGGTGGCGCAAACAGGGCTGGGCGGGAGCCGGGTGATCGGGCTGCCGATCGGCGAACAACTACCGAGGATCTGCTGAGTGAGTGCCGAGGGCGCCCTGCTGTTCGCGCGATACGCCTACCCGCCCAACGAGCTCGGCTACTGCGGCCCCGCCGATGCGGCGGCCCTCCTGCGCCGTGACGCGACCGCCGACATCGAGCGGCGCGCCCGGCAGTTCGAGGGGGCCTGGTGCTATCTCCAGTTCCTCGCGGAGACGGCAGGCCTGGCGGACCCGCTCGACGTGCGGGTGGTCGAGGCGTACTGGATCGGCAACGAGCTGCTGGATCTGGCCGATCCCGCCGCACTGGTGGAGCGTATGACCGACCGGTTCCGGGGGCAGCTCGGCGGCACCTGGCGCGACGCCGGGCGGCGCGCCCAGGCCCATCACAGCTTCCAGGTGTTCGAGGTGTATCCGTGGACCCCGATGCTGCGGTCGAGCGGCCGTCCGACCGCGCTGTCCGTGCTCGACCAGTGCCGCATCCGTACGGGAGTGGTCGTGGCCGCCGACAGAGACGTCGCGACCGTGCGGTCCCGCCCGCTGTGCTGGGACGGTGCGGGGCTGACCGACGGCGCGTGGCGGGAGGAGACCGTACGCTGCTCGGCCGGTGGGCTGACGCTGCTCGACGGTCTCTTCGCGGGCGACCGGGTGGCACTGCACTGGGACTGGGTGTGCGATGTGATCACCGACGAGCAGGCCCGGCGCATCGAATCCCTCGAAGAGCGCCGGCGTACCGACTTGGGCCTCTCGTCCGCAGACCCGGGCACCGCCAGCCGCGGCGCACCAAACTGACGGCCGACGGCTCCGTCGACCCCTGACGCGATCGTCCTCGGTCCGGTCCGCACCGGCGTCGTTGTGTGCCCATCGGCAGCAGTCCAGCGGACCGCGCCCAGGTGAGTGCTGCTCCAACCACAGGCATCTGCCCCGGGAACGGCGAGGCTGAAGACGTCGTCGTCCGTGAGGTCGTTGTCGGCAAGGACAGGATCGATCCACGGATGCCGGTGAAAGGCGCCGTGCAGGCCCATGGTGAGGGTCGGATCGCTGTTCGTGTCGACCAGCCTGCGTTGGGGCAACCCTTGCCCTACGTCCTCGACGGCAGCCTCCATGGGCCACATGGCCGGCCGCCCGTACTACCTGAACACGGCCTAGCTCATGGACCAGACGAACGGGTCGTGCTCGACGGCCCGGACGGGCCGGACCTGGCGGGCGGCGGTTGTGCGCGCCGGTTCGGGGTGCTGCGTGCCGGAGTAGACGGACAGCGCGCTCACCACGTCCGCTTCGTCGATCTCCAACGGCAGGTCGTCCGACGGCTGCAGCGCGTTGCGCTCGGCTCCGCTGCGGTCTCGGATCAGGGCCTTCTCCCGCTCTCGGAGCCCCGCGGCCCGCTCGAAGTCCTGCTGGTCGATGGCCTCCAATTTCGCCTGCCGCACCTCGGCGATCTGTGCGTCGTACGACGACAGATCGGCGCTCAGCCGCTGTACTTCACGGACGCGCACCTGTGCACTCGCCTCGTCCAGAAGGTCGATGGCCGACCTGGGCAGGTGCTGGTCGGGAACGTGGTCGCGTGCGAGTGAGGCGGCGGCCACCAGGGCCGCGTCGCTGATGGAGACCCGGTGGTGTTCCTCCAGACGGTCTCGGATGCTTTTGAGGATCTCTATCGCATCGCCCAGCGTGGGCTCGGCAATGGGAAGCGGCTGCATCAAACGGTCGACCGCCGGGTCGAGAACGCGGCGCTCGTAGTCCGAGCTCGTGCAGGAGCCGACGAGTAGAACTCCGGGACTGCCGAGAAGGGAACGGCACAGAGTGAGAGCGTTGGTGTTTCCGTCGGGCAGGTGGAGGGGGCTGAGAGCTCCGCCGAGAAAGACCACCAGAGCTCCGTGGGCCCGAACCTCGTCGAGCAGCCCGGCCAGGACGGCCGCGTCCCGGCCCCGGTGCTGAGGGTCGGCAAGCAGGGCGCCCAGATTCACTGTGCGGACGGTCTGGTGCTGCAGAACGGACGGCACCTGGCCCGCGGCGACGCGATGCGCGAGGCCGGTCGTCACCGCGGTCTTGCCGACGCCGGGCTCGCCGATGAGCAACGGTACGTTTCGATGTCGACGGGTGAGGATCTCGACGACCCGCTCGATCTCTCTGTCGCGGCCGACCACCGGGTCGAGCACCGAGCGCCGGGCGGCCGCGGTGAGATCGCTGCCGCACTGGTCGAGGAGCGGCCACGTCCCGGAGTCGTTCTCGCCGGTCTCGGGCTCGCGGGCTTCCACGTGGTCGCGTTCGACGATCTCCTGGATGACCTGCTGCCGCGCCCGGTTCAGGTCGGCGCCCAGCTTGACGAGGATCTGGGCGGCGACGCCCTCGCCCTCGCGGATCAGGCTGAGCAGGATGTGCTCGGTGCCGATGTAGTTGTGGCCGAGCTGGAGGGCCTCACGGAGCGAGAGCTCCAGGACCCTCTTGGCGCGAGGGGTGAAGGGGATGTGCCCGGACGGGGCCTGCTGGCCCTGACCGATGATCTCCTTCACCACTTGGCGGACCGCCTTGGGCGAAATCCCGAGGCTCTTCAGGGCCTTGGCGGCGACACACTCACCCTCGTGGACAAGGCCCAGAAGAATGTGCTCGGTGCCGATGTAGTTGTGGCTGAGCATCCGGGCTTCGTTCTGAGCCAGGACGACAGCACGTCGCGCCCCATTGTCGAACCTTCCGAAGAAGTCCGTCTCCGTCATCAACCGCTCTCCCCGCCCTCGGCTTCCACGAGATCCCTTGCCGATCTCCTGGTGTGGGGGTGCTCCCCGCCGAGGATTCGCTCCCGTTCCGTGACCAGCTGCCGCAGCAGGGCCACGGCTTCGTCGTTCACCCCCAGGAAGAGGAGATTGCGCGCCAGCAGATGCCGGGTGCGCAGCGTATCGGGATCCTCGGCACCCAGCACACGGCCGCGGTCGGCGAGCAGGACCCGGAGCATGCCGACAGCCTCCTCCCGGTGGCCGGCCTCGCCCAGATTGACCGCAAGAAACTGCCGGGTACGCAATGTGTCCTCATGGTCCGGGCCGAGCAGGCGCAGGTGGTCGGCGAGGAACTGGCGCAGCATTTGCGCGGCGGTCATCGCGTCGCCGGCGCCGCCGAGGCTGTGCGCGTAGGACTGCCGGGTCCGCAGGGTGTCGATGTGTTCCGGGCCGAGAACACGGATCTGCTCGTCAAGGATCTTCTCAAGCGCTTGCGAAGACCCCTGCCAGTCACCGTTCCTACCTTGTTGCACGGCGGCGACGTGCTGCGTTCGCAGTTCGGGACCGGCGGTTGCGGCGAAGGCGCGATTGACACCCAAAGCGAGCTGGTGCGCCGTACCGGCGCGCCGGTTGAGCGGCACGGGCAGCCTCTCGGCCGCCATGTGCTTCTTGAGCCAGTTGTACAGGTCTTCGATGGTGAGTAGCTCAGGTCCACCGACGATACCCTCGCGCAGGAGGCGCATCAGGCGCCCGGAGAAGGCGGTGTGGGGTTCTCCGGTGAGTGCGAGGGCGAGTTGGTCGCGCGCTGCCGAGGTCAGGACGTAGGTGCCCGCCACCTCAAGCTGCCCGATCTCCGCACCGTCGCCTCCTGCCATGGTGTCGGTGATGGCCCGGCCGGAGAAGCAGCAGTCCAGAATCACCAGCTTGTTGGCTGCTGTGCTGTCGAGCACCGCGTGTCGCAGCTTGTCGTACTCCAGTGCGCTGAACTCGGGGGAGGCGAATTCGCTGTCCGGCAGCGAAAGATAGAGGTCACCACGTGGGTAGGCGGTAAGGCCGTGTCCGGCGTAGTAGACGAGAAGCAGATCCTCGGCTTCCTCGATCGCAGCCCTCAACCGCTTGCCGACGGTCCGCAGGTCTCCGTCGTCGAGCAGTACGGTGCAGTGTGCCTCGGGAACCACGCCGTAGACCTGGTCCGTGAGAAGTCCGGCCAAGTCGGTGATCGTGCGGTGGACAGCTGGGAGATCGGGGAGATCGGGGTCGGAGTACTGGCTGGCACCGATCAGTACGACCCGGGAACGGTGTGGGTCGGGAAGACGCACGTCACTCCCCTGCGCCTGGGTCCTGACGCTGTTCCTGATCCTCCAGAGCTTGGCGCAGCATCTTTTCCACGTCTGTGCGCTTCACACGCTTCGCGTCGATCTCGACGGTCGGACCACCCTCGCGTCGGACCTTGAGCCGGATGTCGCTTCGTCGCGGGTGAGCGAGCCAGGTGCGCAGAGAAGCAATCAGTGCGGTGATGGTGCCGCCAGTGCTCAACGCCACGGTCACGGTGTCGAGTAAGGAACCGAGTTCTCCGGGGCTGAGCGGCGGTCCCGTCCGGCGGACCCGCCCGACAAGCTCGGATTCGCCCTTGAGCCACCCCGTCAGTGACTCGGCGTCAGCAACAGGTGCTTCGCTCAGAACCGAAATCTCCGCAGTGGCCACGGCTCCCCCGATGTCCATGTATCCCAAGGGTGTTGAGAAAAATCAGTCTGGCCTCGATCTTTCGTGACGGTCCGTCGGTTTCTTCGTTGGGCCGTTTCGGCCGTCCGGGCCGGTGGTGGTCGGACCGATGGCCCGGCTGTCGCGCCAGATGGGCGCCGGATTCCCGGATCCGGTCAAAATGTTCTGGTCATCCGGGGTGTGGGGAAACTTCGAACCGTGCCGGCGTCGGTGATGACGTCGGTCCAGGGCCGGCGGCGGGCGAATCTCAGGTGCCGGCGACGAGCGGTGGTGACGATCCGGGCGGCGGCGGAGAAGAGGCGGAGCCTCAGGCGACGGGGCTTCCGCTGCGGAAGTCGCCGGTCAGAGGGAGCATGGGCAGCCAGGCAGGTTGTCTCGGTTGCTCCCCCTCAACTCGACCGGACACACCGACGCCACATTCCCGGTTCCAGCCGTCCGCCGATCACCGGAAGCGTCGCGTGCGGCGGGACGAGGGCGGGGAGTACGTGGCCGGGGTGGCCCTGGCGGTGTTGCCGGCGGCGTCGGCCGGCAGCAGGGTGTGGCGGGTGGTCAGGAGGTCCTCGTCGCTGCCGGATCCGGTCTCCAGGATGGCGATGCCGGCGGTCGCATGGGGCACGAAGATGCTGATGGGGCCGTCCCCGGAGGCCACGTTCCGGGTGAGGAAGTGCTCGCATTCGGCGGTCAGGTCGGTGACGGTCTCCGTCGTGCCGGTGGTGATGTGCAGAACGCCGGAGGCGAAGGCGTGGGGCATGGGTACATCGGCTCGCCCATTCGGCAAGATCGCGCGTCCACCTGCCGAGACATCATTGACCGCTTCAGTTGTGGATCGCTACGTTCGGCGGCATGTTCCGTTCAGCCCTGCTCACTTCGCGCGGTCACATCGACCTGCTGCGGGTGGCCTCCGCCGCGTGTCGTCGCGGCTGCTGACGTTCCTTCAGCTCCCTCTCCGTCGCGTCGGCGACCGGGCGTTTCCTCCGCCTGTTCCCGCTGCTGTACGCGCCTGCCCGTGCGGGCCCGCCCGGACGCGCGCCGACGTGTCCCGCCCCGTCCACCGCTCGGCGTGACCTCTGTGCTGTAACGGCAGCATTGGTTCGCCCGGCCGCGGTCGCGGTGTGACTCCCCCTGTCCTTGGACTGCTCGTGGAGCCCTCATGACCATCGGCCATGCCCTCGCACCGCCGGACATGTCTTCAGAATCCGGGAAATTGCCAGTTCCTTCCGATCGGCGGTCGCTCGACCTGGAGCCCGTTGTTCCGGCCTCCGTGCGGGGTGTGCGTCCGGGTGCGCCGCCCCGTTGGGTCCGGCGTGCCGTCGGACCGTTGCTGTTGCTCGCGTTGTGGCAGGTGCTCAGTGCCACCGGTGTTCTGCACGCCGATGTGCTCGCGTCACCCGGCACCGTCGCCCGCGCCGGATCGGATCTGATCGCCGACGGGACACTGCCGTCCGCGATGACCATCTCGCTCCAGCGGGTCGCCGTCGGACTGGTGCTCGGAGGTGTCGTCGGGACGGCGCTCGCACTGGTCTCCGGGCTCTTTCGGCTCGGCGAGGATCTGGTGGACGCGAGCGTGCAGATGCTGCGCACCGTTCCCTGGGTCGGACTGATCCCGCTCTTCATCATCTGGCTGGGGATCGGTGAGGCCCCGAAGGTGGCGCTCATCGCGCTCGGTGTCGCCTTTCATCTGTATCTCAATGTGTACGCGGGAATTCGGGAGGTCGATGCCCAACTCAGCGAAGCCGGTGCGTCGTTGGGGCTCGGCCGGTGGGGTCTGGTCCGGCATGTGGTGCCGCCGGGCGCACTGCCCGGGGCCATGACCGGGCTCCGCTGTTCGCTCGCCACTGCGTGGCCGGCCCTGGTCTTCGGCGAGTCCGTCAACGCCGATGCCGGGATCGGCTTCCTGATGAACCAGGCCCGGGAGTTCTTCCGTACCGACGTCATCGTCGTCTGCCTCGTCGTCTACGCCTTCCTCGGCCTCGCCGCCGATGCCATCGTCCGCACACTCGAAAGGCTGCTGTTGCAATGGCGACCGACCTTCACGGGGCAGTGAGCCCCGCCGCTCCGGCCGGACCGGCGGCCGAGGCCGCGGTGCGGGTGGCGGGACTGACCCGTTCCTTCGGCGGTGCGGCCGTCATCGACGGGCTCGATCTCACCCTGCGCTCCGGGGAGTTCACCGCGCTGCTCGGGCGCAGCGGCTGCGGGAAATCGACGCTGCTGCGGGTGCTCGCCGGGCTGGACCGCGAGATCGAGGGCACGGTGCTGGTGCCGAAACGGCGGGCGGTCGCCTTCCAGGCGCCGCGGCTCATGCCGTGGAAGCGGGTCTGGCGCAATGTGCTGCTGGGGCTGCCCGGGAAGCCCGAACGAGCCCTCGCGGAGCGCGCGTTGGAAGAGGTCGGGCTCGCGGAGCGGAGCGGGGCGTGGCCCAGGACACTCTCCGGGGGTGAGGCCCAGCGCGCCTCGCTGGCCCGCGCGCTGGTGCGTGAACCCGATCTGCTGCTGCTGGACGAACCGTTCGGCGCGCTGGACGCGCTGACCCGGATCAAGGCACAGCGGCTGGTGGCCGAGCTCTGGCAGCGACGGGGCTGCGCCGTACTGCTGGTCACCCACGATGTGGACGAGGCGCTGCTGCTGGCCGACCGCGCGCTGGTGATGCGGGACGGGGCGATCGCGTACGACACGCCCGTCGATCTGGACCGGCCCCGCGATGCGAGCAGTGCCGGTTTCACAGCGCTGCGCTCCCGGCTGCTGACCGAGCTGGGCGTCGACGGCGAGGCCGGTGGCTCCGGTGGCTCCGCGTCCGTCGCGGCCGCCTGAGACAGCGGCCGCCCGTCGGGCGCCCGTCCACCCCGCCCGCCTTTGCGCACGACGAAAGAGGATCCGATGAGAAGTCGCTCCCTGCCCGCCCTGTCGCTGTCCCTCGCCCTACTGTTGTCCGCCTGCGGCGGTGCCACGTCCGCCTCCACCGCCGGTGGCACCGACGGGAAGGGCCGTGTCGTCCTCGACGTCGGTGACCAGAAGGGGGGTTACGAGGCGATTCTGCGGGCCTCCGGCGAGCTGGACGATCTCGACTACCGGATCAAGTGGTCGACCTTCACCTCGGGTCCGCCCCTCCTGGAAGCCGTCCACGCGCAGGCCGTGGACCTCGGAGGCGTCGGCAACACACCACCGGTCTTCGCGGCGGGTTCCGATTCGAGGATCGTCGTGGTGGGCGCCGCGCACGGATCGTCCGCCGGGGAGGCCATCGTCGTACCCGAGGACTCGCCGCTGAAGTCCCCGGCCCAGCTCAGGGGCAGGTCGATCGCGGTGACTCAGGGCAGTTCGGCCCACTACCAGCTGATCGCCTCGCTGAAGAAGGCGGGGCTCGGCATCGAGGACGTGAAGCCGAAGTACCTTCAGCCGGCGGACGCGCCGGCCGCGTACAGCCGGGGCAAGGTCGACGCCTGGGCGGTCCGGGATCCGTACACCTCGCAGGTGCTGCGCAGCACGGAGTCCCGGGTGCTGACCACCGGTCGGGGCGTGGTGAACGGTCTCAGCTTCCAGGTGGCGTCCCCGGCCGCGCTGAAGGATCCAGCGAAGTCCAGGGCGATCGGCGATCTGCTGGTCCGGCTGCAGCGGGCGCAGTCCTGGGTCTTCGAGCACCCGGAGGCCTGGGCGAAGGAGACCGGACTGCCGTACGAGGTGGCCCTGGACGCGGTGCGGCTCAGTGCCGGAACCCGGGTGTCCGTGGCCCTCGATCCCGCCGCGATCGCCTCCGAGCAGGCCATCGCGGACAACTTCGCAGGTCTGGAGCTCATTCCGCGCCGCTTCTCCTTCGAGGAGTACGTCGACACCCGTTTCAACCGTGATCTTCCGCCGTCCTCCACCGCTCCCCGCTCCTACGGAAAGGCCTCGTCATGAACGTCCGTCTGCACTGGTTCCTGCCCACCGGCGGTGACGGGCGCACGCTCGTCGACCGGCACGCGTACACCGACGGCGGGATCAAGCGGGACCGGATCACTCCGGTGAGCGGGGTGCGCGCCCCCGACATCGAGTATCTGGCGCAGATCGCCAAGGCCGCCGAGCAGTTGGGCTTCGAAGCCGTGCTGACGCCCACCGGGACCTGGTGCGAGGACGCCTGGCTGACGACGGTGGCGCTGGCCCAGCACACCGAACGGCTGAAGTTCCTGGTGGCGTTCCGGCCGGGGGTGGTCTCGCCCGTGCTCGCCGCGCAGATGGCGTCGACCTATCAGCGGATCACCCGGGGGCGGCTGCTGCTCAATGTCGTCACGGGCGGCGATTCGACGGAGCAGCGGCGGTTCGGTGATCACCTGGACCACGACCGGCGTTACGCACGGACCGCCGAGTTCCTTTCGGTGGTGCGGGGTGTGTGGGGCGGGCGGCCCTTCGACTACGACGGTGAGCACTACCAGGTGGAGGGCGGGCTGACCGCGCTGCCGCCGGACCCGCTGCCGGACATCTTCTTCGGCGGGTCGTCGGCTGCGGCCGGTCCGGTGGCCGCGGCTCATGCCGATGTCTATCTGACCTGGGGCGAGCCGCCGGCCGCGGTGAAGGAGAAGATCGACTGGATCCGCGGGCTTGCCGAGGAGCAGGGCCGTACGGTCCGGTTCGGTATCCGGCTGCACACGATCTCGCGCGACTCCTCGCGCGAGGCGTGGGCGACGGCCGACCGGCTGCTGGGCGATCTCGATTCCGGGACGATCGCCGCCGCCCAGCAGGCGCTGGGGCGGAGCGAGTCGGTCGGGCAGCAGCGGATGCTGGCGCTGCACGGCGGCTCGCGCGACGAGTTGGAGATCTCGCCGAACCTGTGGGCCGGCGTCGGTCTGGTGCGGGGCGGGGCGGGCACCGCGCTGGTGGGCAGTCACGCGGAGGTCGCCGACCGGATCGAGGAGTACCACTCGCTGGGGGTGGAGCACTTTGTGCTGTCGGGTTACCCGCATCTGGAGGAGGCGTACTGGTTCGGCGAGGGTGTGACGCCGGAGCTGGCGGCGCGCGGCCTGCTGTCGACGGTGCCGGCGTCACCGCTGCTCGGAGTGGCTGCCGCGAACGGCAGGCCGGCATCCGCGCCGGGCGGTGCGCCGCTGCTGGTCGCCGGGGGCCGCTGACCGGTCGGAGCGGAGGAGGACCGGCGAGGAGGGCAGGCCCCGTCCGGCACGGCGGAAGCCGGCGACCGGTCGGGGAAGATCCTCGCCCCCGGCAGGGTTAGTAGAAGCGTGAACAACTTTGGGGTGGGCGCAGCACACGAGGTCGATGTCGTCGTGATCGGCGCCGGACAGGCAGGACTGTCCGGCGCCTACCATCTGCGCCGCACCGGCCTGGAGCCGGATCGCGACTTCGTGGTGCTCGACCACGCCCCGCACCCGGGCGGCGCCTGGCAGTTCCGCTGGCCCTCGCTGACCTACGGCAAGGTCCACGGCATGCACGCGCTGCCCGGCATGGAACTCGCCGGGGCGGACGACGCCCGGCCCTCCTCCGAGGTGATCGGTGAGTACTTCGCCGAGTACGAGCGCGCCTTCGGCCTGCGTGTCCACCGGCCCGTCGAGGTGAGCGCGGTACGCGAGGGCGACGGCGGGCGGCTGCTGGTCGAGAGCTCGGAGGGTACGTACGCCACCCGCGCCCTGATCAACGCCACCGGCACCTGGGACCGGCCGTTCTGGCCGCGCTACCCGGGTCAGGAGGGGTTCCTGGGGCGCCAGCTGCACACCGCGAACTACCCCGGGCCTGCGGAGTTCGCCGGACAGCGGGTGGTGGTGGTCGGTGGTGGTGCCTCCGGTACGCAGCATCTGATGGAGATCGCCGAGGTGGCGGCCGAGACGTACTGGGTGACGCGGCGGCCGCCGGTCTTCCGGGACGGGCCCTTCGACGAGGAGCTGGGGCGGGCCGCGGTGGCGATGGTGGAGGAGCGGGTGCGGCGCGGGCTGCCGCCGCAGAGTGTGGTGTCGGTGACCGGTCTGCCGCTCACGGACGCGGTGCGGCGGGCCCGCGAGACGGGCGTGCTGGACCGGCTGCCGATGTTCGACCGGATCACTCCGAACGGGGTGGCGTGGGACGACGGGCGGACGGTCGAGGCGGATGTCATCCTCTGGGCCACCGGGTTCCGGGCCGCCATCGACCATCTCGCGCCGCTGAAGCTGCGCGAGCCGGGCGGTGGCATCCGGGTCGAGGGCACCCGGGCGGTGCGGGACGCGCGTATCCACCTCGTCGGGTACGGGCCGTCCGCCAGCACCGTCGGCGCCAACCGGGCGGGGCGGGCGGCGGTGCGCGAGATCGGCCGGCTGCTGAGGGGGGCGGACACGGTGGCGGGGGACTCCGATGGGGTGTTCGCGCCCGTCGTGGCCTGACGGCGCGGGTGGTCAGCCTCCGGAGGCGCTGCGGCGGTTCCGGTTGAACTCCGCCACGTTTCGCTGCTGTTCCGTGTAGCTGCTGGTGAATCGGGTGTCCCCCGGCGCGACCGTGACGAAGTACAGCCATGCTCCGGGAGTGGGGGAGATCGCCGCCGTCATCGCCTGCTCCCCCGGATTCCCGATGGGCGTGGGCGGCAGCCCCTTGCGCTCGTAGCTGTTGTACGGGCTGTCGATCTTCGTGTCGCCCGTGGTGGTGTGCAGGGTGCTGCGGTTCAGCGCGTAGTTGAGTGTGGAGTCCATCTGGAGCGGCATGCCCCGGTCCAGCCGGTTGAGGACGACCCTGGCGACCTTGCCCATGTCGGCCGTGGTGTCCGCCTCGGCCTGCACGAGGGAGGCGATCGTCACCGTCTGGTACACCGACACACCGTTGCGCTGCGCGCCGGCGGCGATGTGGTCCGCGCCGAATCGTTCGACCGCGGTGTCGACCATGTACCTGAGCAGGCTCTGCGGGGTCGCGCCGGAGGTGACGGGGTACGTCGCCGGGAAGAGGTAGCCCTCGGGGTTGCCCTCCGCCGCGGCCGGGAGCGGCAGGTCCGCCGTGGTGACGGCCTTCTCGGTGGTGCCGGGCTCGGCATCGAGGGACTTGTCGACCGCCTCGTAGACCTGGGAGGCCCGCCATCCCTCGGGGATCAGCAGCGAGCGGGCCCGCTCGACCTCCGGCCCCCTCGTCAGCAGCGGCACGAGCACGGCCGCGGCCACGACCAGGACGAGGACGACGCCGATGAACAGCACCAGACGGCCGCGCCGGGTCGGGCGGAGAGTGCGACCGGGCGGCTTTTCCGGCGATTCGTTCACCATGCGGGCACGCTATCCCGCGGTCCGGGACCCGGGCCCGGACGACACGGGCCCGCAGCTCTTGAATGGAACACACGAACAGGGGATCGGATGTTCGCTGGAACGCGTGATCGTTCCAGGATTCGTTGCTCAACTCCCCTGCGGCGCTGGATGATTACAGGGCGCAAGCGACGGGCTGCAGACCGCGACTGTGCTGTCCCAGATTTGCAATACGCACAAGGAGAAACACCGAATGAACGTCATCACCAACCTGCTCGCCGGCATCATCCACTTCGTGGGTTGGCTCGTCTGATCATCGCTCCGCCCGGCGCCGTCGCTCCCCGTCCCACGGGAGCGGCGGCGTCGCCGCGTGTCCGGCCTCGGCCGGGCACACCCGACCCCGCCGATCAGCTTGTCGCGGGGGCCAGTTGGGTGTCCCGCCGGACCAGCGCGGCATAACGCCCGCCCCGCTGGAGGAGTTCTTCATGACTGCCGCGCTCGGCGGTGCGGCCGTGGTCCAGGACGACGATCTGATCGGCGTCGCGAACCGTGGAGAGCCGGTGCGCGATGGTGATGGTGGTGCGCCCCTCGGACAAGGCGTCGATCGCTTCCTGCACGGCGAATTCCGTACGGGTGTCGAGGGCGCTCGTCGCCTCGTCGAGCACCAGGACGGGCGGGTCGCGCAGGATCGTGCGGGCGATGGCGAGCCGCTGCTTCTCACCGCCGGAGAAACGGTAGCCCCGCTCGCCGACGAGGGTGTCGTAGCCGTCGGGCAGTGAGGCGATGTGGTCGTGGATCTGGGCCGCACGGGCCGCCGCCTCGATCTCGGCTTCGGTGGCATCCGGCTTGGCGAAGCGCAGGTTGTCGGCGACCGAGGCATGGAAGAGGTAGGTCTCCTGGGAGACCACACCCACGGCTCTCGCCAAGGTGTCGAAGTCCAGATCGCGTACGTCGACCCCGTCGAGCGTGACCCGGCCCGCGGTGACGTCGTAGAGCCTGGGCACCAGATAGCTGAGCGTGGACTTGCCGGACCCGGTCGGCCCGACGACCGCCAGGCTGCCGCCGGCCGGGACGGTCAGATCGATGCCGCTGAGGGTCGGGCCGCTCTTCTCGTCGTAGCTGAAATCGACGCCCTCGAAGCGGATCTCGCCGCGGATCCCCTCCAGCCGGACCGGGCTCTCGGGCTCGGTGATGTCCACTTCGAGGTCGAGGTATTCGAAGATCCGCTGGAAGAGCGCGAGGGACGTCTGCATGTCCACGCCGGTGGAGAGCAGGCTCACGGCGGGCCGGAAGAGACCCTGCTGGAGCGAGACGAAGGCGACGAGTGTGCCGATGGAGACGGCCGGTCCGCCGGACTGCAGGGCGAGGCCCGCCGCCCAGTAGATGACCGCCGGCATCGCGGCCATGACGATGCCGATCGTGGACATCCGCCACCGCCCGGCCATGCTGGAGCGCACTTCGAGATCGACGAGCTTCTCGGACTCCTCGGCGAAGCCCTTGGTCAGGGAGTCCGCGCGGCCCATGGTCCGGCCGAGCAGAATGCCGCTGACGGAGAGCGACTCGGTGACCGTGGCCGCCATGGCGGCCATCTGCTTCTGGCGCCGGGTGGTGATCTTCTTGCGCTCACGGCCGACCCGTCGGCTGATCCAGACGAAGACCGGCAGCAGCAGGAGCGAGACCAGGGTGAGCCGCCAGTCGAGGGCCAGCATGGCGACGACCGTGGCGATGACGGCGGTGAGGTTGGAGACCAGCGATGTCGCCGTGGACGTGACGGTCGCCTGCATGCCGCCGATGTCGTTGGCGATGCGGGACTGCACCTCGCCGGTGCGGGTCCGGGTGAAGAAGGCGAGCGGCATCCGCTGCAACTGGGCATAGACGGCGGTGCGCAGGTCGTGCATCACCCGCTGGCCGACCGTGGTGGAGATCAGGGTCTGCAGGACACCGAAGACGCTGTTCGTCACGGCGGTGAGGATCATGCCGAGGGCGAGCAGCGACAGCAGTCCCGTACGCCCCTGGGGGATGGCCGTGTCCAGGATCTCGCGCAGCAGGAACGGGGAGGCGACCGACACCAGCGACGAGGCGCCGACCAGTAGTCCGACCAGCGCGAGCCGGCCTCGGTAGGGGTGGAAGAGGCGCAGGATGCGGCGCACCTCGGCGGGTGGACGGCTCTCGTCCCGGGGTGGGGGTGTCCAGTTGATCGCGTCGGGTTTCATGGGCTCCTTCGTCGGGCGTGCGGCGGCCGTGGCCGGAGCGGGGACTCGATGGGCTCAAGGGACGGGAGCGGAGGATCGAGCCGGGGCTGCGGCAAGCCGATTTTTGAGAGCATAGCTCATTGTTACCTATACTCACAATGAACGGGGTCCTGATATTGTTCCCCCATGGACTCCTCCGACGCCGACGGCGTGCTCGCCGAGCAGTTGCTGCGGGTGACCCGCAGGCTCCAGCGGATTCAGAGCCGCCAGCTGGAGCCGATCGGCATCACGCCCGCGCAGTTCCGGCTGCTGCGCATAGTCGCGCATTACGACGGGCCGCCCCGGATGGCCGATCTCGCGCAGCGCCTGGACGTCGTCCCGCGGGCCGTGACCACCCTGGTCGACGGGCTGGAGGCGAGCGGGCGGGTGCGCCGGGCCCCCGATCCGGACAGCCGCCGGGTGGTCCGCATCGAGATCACCGACGAGGGACTCGCCACCCTCCGGTCGCTGCGCGACGCGCGCCGGGCCGCCGCAGAGGAGATCCTGGCCCCACTGACCGCCGATCAGCGCGAGGTGCTCGGCGGACTGCTGTCCGCTCTGGTCAACGGAATGCCGGAGCGCCGCTGCTGAGGAGCAGCCCCTGGACACCGGGCGGCGCCCCCGCCGCCGTGGTACCGAACCGAACCGCCGAGGAGACCTCGACATGCCACTGCTGGAGCCGAAGCCGGAAGCACTGCGCCCCGACGCGGTGCGCACGCCGTCCGTGGACCGGGTCCCCGACCGGCAGGCTCCGGGCACTCCCGAACCGCTGCGCGGCGAGCTGATCGCCCTGCTCGGTCCGGAGAAGGTGCTCTGGAAGGTCTCCGACCTCGTGAAGTACGCCTCGGACGCCAGTCCCTACCGCTTCCTCCCCCAGGTCGTCGTGGTCCCCCAGGACATCGACGACGTCTCGGCGATCCTGTCGTACGCGCACGACCGGGGCCGCGAGGTCGTCTTCCGGGCCGCCGGCACCAGCCTGAACGGCCAGGCCCAGGGCGAGGACATCCTGGTCGACGTCCGCCACCACTGGGCGGGCATCGAGGTCCTGGCCGACGGCGCGCAGGCCCGGATCCGCCCGGGCACGACGGTCGTGCGGGCCAACGCCGCGCTCGCCCGGCACGGCCGGCTGCTGGGCCCCGACCCGGCCAGCGCGATCGCCTGCACGATCGGCGGGGTCGTCGCCAACAACGCCTCGGGAATGACGGCGGGCACCACCCGTAATTCGTACCGCACGGTCTCCTCACTCACCTTCGTGCTGCCCGGCGGCACCGTCGTCGACACGGGCGACCCGGCCGCGGACGAGGCCCTGGCCCACGCCGAGCCGCAGCTGTGCGAGGGGCTGCTGGCCCTGAAGGCGGAGATCGAGGCGGATCCGGAGCTCACGGCCCGGATCCGCGCCAAGTACGAGATCAAGAACACCAACGGCTACCGCCTCGACGCCTTCCTGGACGGCGCGACGCCGGTCCAGATCCTGCGCGGTCTGATGGTCGGCTCCGAGGGCACCTTCGGCTTCATCTCCGAGGTCGTCTTCGACACGCTGCCGCTGGACCGCCGGATCTCCACCGCCCTGCTGTTCTTCCCGTCGCTGACCGCGGCGGCGGCCGCCGTGCCCCGATTCAACGAGGCGGGGGCGATCGCCGTCGAGCTGATGGACGGCAATACGCTGCGCGCCTCGGTGAGCGTCAAGGGCGTGCCGGCGGACTGGGCCGAGCTGCCCAAGGAGACCGCGGCGCTGCTCGTGGAGTTCCGTGCTCCGGACGAGTCCGGTCAGGAGGCGTACGAGAGGGCCGCGGCGGCCGTCGTCGAGGGCCTGGACCTGGTCGCGCCCGTCCCCTCGGTGACCAACGCGTTCACCCGCGAGGCCAAGGTCATCGCCGGCTACTGGAAGGCCCGCAAGGCGTTCGTCACCGCGGTCGGCGGCTCCCGCCCCTCGGGTACGACGCTGATCACGGAGGACTTCGCGGTGCCGCCGTCCCGGCTGGCCGAGGCCTGCGAGGCGCTGCTCGGGCTCCAGGCGGAGCACGGCTTCGACGCCGCCGTGGCCGGTCACGCGGCGCACGGAAACCTGCACTTCCTGCTCGCCTTCGACGCGGCGAAGCCGTCCGACGTCGACCGCTACGCCGCGTTCATGGACGACTTCTGCCGGCTGACGGTGGAGCGTTTCGACGGCTCCCTGAAGGCCGAGCACGCCACCGGCCGCAACATCGCCCCGTTCCTGGAGCTGGAGTGGGGTCCGAAGGCGACCGACCTGATGTGGCGCACCAAGCAGATCATCGACCCCGACGGTGTCCTGGCGCCCCGGATCGTCCTGGACCGCGATCCGAAGGCCCATCTGCGCGGGCTGAAGACCATTCCCGAGGTCGAGGCGATCGCCGATCCCTGCATCGAGTGCGGCTTCTGCGAGCCCACCTGTCCCAGCCACGATCTGACGACGTCCCCGCGTCAGCGGATCGTGCTGCGGCGGGAGATGCTGCGGCAGCCGGACGGCTCCCCGGTGGAGACGCAGTTGCTCGACGCGTACGGCTACGACGCCGTCGACACCTGTGCGGGCGACTCCACGTGCAAGCTCGCCTGTCCCGTGGGCATCGACACCGGCGCGATGATGAAGGACTTCCGCCACCGGCGGCACTCGCCGCGCGAGGAGCGGGTCGCGGCGCTCACGGCGAAGAACTTCAAGGCGGTGGAGGCGGCGGCGCGGCTCGCGGTGGCCGCGGCCGACCGGATCGGTGACCGGCTCGGTGACGGACCGCTGGAGACCATCACCGCTCTCGCCCGCAGGGCCGTGCGCCCCGATCTGGTGCCCGAGTGGCTGCCCGAGATCCCCGGCGCCGCCGCCCGGAAGCTGCCCCGGACCTCCCGTGTCGGGGCGAGCGCCGTGTACTACCCGGCGTGTGTGAACCGTATCTTCGGCGGCCCCGAGGGCCATCGTGGTCCCTCGCTGCCGCAGGCCGTCGTCGCCGTGTCCGCCCGCGCCGGAAAGCCGGTGTGGATCCCGGACGATGTCGCGGGGACCTGCTGCGCGACGATCTGGCACTCCAAGGGCTACGACGAGGGCAACGCCGTGATGGCCAACCGCATCGTGGAGGCGGCGTGGGGCTGGACGGCCGGCGGAAAGCTGCCGCTGGTGGTGGACGCCTCGTCCTGCACCCTGGGCATCGCCCATGAGGTGGTGCCGTATCTCACCGATGACAACCGGGAGTTGCACCGGGAGCTGACCATCGTCGACTCCCTGGTCTGGGCGGCCGACGAGCTGCTTCCGGAGCTGACGGTCCTCCGGAAGACCGGTTCGGCAGTCCTGCATCCGACGTGCTCCATGCAGCATCTGGACGATGTGGAGCAGCTGCGTACGGTCGCGGAGGCCTGTGCCGAGGAGGTCGTGATCCCCGACGACGCCGGGTGCTGCGCCTTCGCGGGCGACCGGGGCATGCTGCACAAGGAGTTGACGGCCTCGGCGACGGCGAAGGAGGCCGCCGAGGTGAAGTCCCGCGAGTACGACGCCTACCTCTCGGCCAACCGCATGTGCGAGATCGGCATGGACCGGGCCACCGGACAGTCGTACTACTCGGTGCTGATGGAGCTGGAGCGGGCCACCCGGCCGGGGCCCGCCGTGCGCTGATCACGGGGCCGTCCGGCCCCGCAACCGCCCCGGACCGCCGGGCGGGCTCGACGCGTTCGAGCCCGCCCGGCGTTTTCGTGCGGGCACGAAAGTCCATGGTTTCGGCACAGGAGTCCAATCCCTCCCCTTGCGCAACAGCAGACCCAACTACCAGGGTCCTTACCGAGGTTCATGCATCAGCCGCGCACGTCAGACCCCCTTTCTGGAGGATCGATGAACGACGCAGCACAGCGAAACGACGGTACGCAGGGTGGCGACGAGGGCTCCATGAGCCGCCGCTCGGTCCTCTGGACGACCGCCGGAGTGGCCGGGGCCGGCCTCGGGCTCGGCGCCCTCGGAAGCTCCTCCGCGGCTGCCGCCCCCGGCCGGGGATCCGAGGCCGCCGCCGACCTGACGGCCGCTCCGAAGCGCCAGGGCCGGACCATGGTGGGCGTCCCCTTCGACCGGCGGTCCACCGTGCGGGTCGGCATCGTCGGCCTCGGCAACCGCGGCGGCAGCATGATCGATCTCTTCCTCGCCGTGAGCGGCGTACAGGTCGTCGCCGTCTGCGACCCGGTCAAGGCCAAGGCGCAGCAGGCCGCCGCGAAGGTGACCGCCGCGGGTCAGCCGGCGCCCGCCGTCTACGCCAATGGGGAGGACGACTACGAGAACCTCTGCAAGCGCGGTGACATCGACTTCGTCTATGTGGCGACGCCCTGGGACTTCCACTTCCAGATGGCGAAGACCGCCATGCTGAACGGGAAGCACGTCGGTGTGGAGTGTCCGATCGCGCTCCAGCTCGACCAGCTCTGGGAGCTGGTCGACCTGTCCGAGCGGACCAGGCGCCACTGCATGCAGCTGGAGAACTGCTGTTACGGGCAGAACGAGATGCGGGTGCTGCGCATGGCGCACGCCGGTCTCTTCGGCGATCTGCTGCACGGCGCGGGCGCCTACAACCACGATCTGCGCGGCCTGATGTTCGACCCGGACTACTACGAGGGCCCCTGGCGCAGGCTGTGGCACACCCGGCTGCGGGGTGACCTCTACCCCAATCACGGGTTCGGCCCGGTCGCCAACTACATGGACATCAACCGCGGCGACCGTGCGGTGAGCATCACCAGTGTCGGTTCCCCGTCCCTCGGGCTCGCCGAGTACCGCGAGAAGCACATGCCGGCCGGCGACCCGAGCTGGAAGGAGACCTACGTCGAGTCCGACCGCACCATCAGTCTCGTCCAGACCGCGAAGGGACGGGTCATCCGGCTGGAGCACGATGTGTCCACTCCGCATCCGTACTCGCGGATCAACAGCCTCGGCGGCACGAAGGGCGTCTTCGAGGACTACCCCGCCCGCATCTACATCGAGCCCGACCACACCAACGACAGCTGGGGCGACTTCGCCAAGTACCAGGAGTGGGACCACTGGCTGTGGAAGGAGCACGCCAACCCGCCCGGTGGTCACGGCGGCATGGACTACATGCTGGTGTTCCGGCTGATGCAGTGCATGCGGCTCGGACTCGTCCCCGACTTCGATGTGTACGACGCGGCGACCTGGACGTCGCCGGTGCCGCTCAGCCACCTGTCCATCAAGGCGAAGGGCGCGCCGCAGCAGATCCCGGACTTCACCCGCGGCGAGTGGAAGAAGGCCCGCTCCGGCATGGACTCGGAGAACCCGGAGAAGGCCTGACCGGCCGGTAAACCGCCGTGGGGCCCGGACCGGCCGGGGCCGGTCCGGACCCCACGGCACGTACCCGGGCCGCCCGCACGCGTCGCGACGACGGCGCGACCGGTGCCGTTCGCGGTGAAAAAACCAATTGCCCCGACCGACGTCCCGGGGCGAACCTTGCACGGTTTGGGTCTTCCACCCGATGTCCGTCGTGCCCGACGGGCCGTCGCTCCGAACGAACCGTCACACCGAACCATGGGACGTCATGCAGATTCGCGATCTTCCCTACCCAGATCCAGGCGATCCCGATGTCCGGTCAGGTCCTCGCTTCCTGCTCTGGCTCGGCCGCAATCAGCTCAAGGGCCAGCTCGCAGCCATGTCCTGGGGCCTGCTGCACCAGTGCTCCATCGCCGGTCTGCCACCCGCGGTCGGCTTCGCCGTCCAGGCGGTCGTCGACCGTTCCGGCAGCCGGCTCGCCTGGGCGGGCGGGCTGATCGCGGTCCTGGGCGTGCTGATGGCGGTGGGCGACACAATGCTGCACCGGACGGCGATCACCAACTGGATCACCGCCGCCGCCCGGGTCCAGCAGCTGCTGGCCCGTAAGACCGCGGAGCTCGGTTCGGCGCTGACGCGTCGGGTCGCGGCGGGCGAAGTGGTCGCTGTTTCCACGGGTGATGTGGAGAAGATCGGCTGGTTCGTCGAGGCGCTCTCGCGGTTCGCCGCGGCGGCCGCGGCGCTGGTGCTGATCTGTGTGGGGCTCGTGCTGTATCTGCCGTCGCTGGGCATCCTGGTGGCGGTCGCCGTACCACTGCTGGCCCTCGCCGTGCTGCCGCTGCTCCCCCGGGCGACCCGGCGCGCGGACCTTCAGCGCGAGAAGGCGGGCAAGGCCACGGAGCTGGCCTCGGACACCGTGGCGGGACTGCGGGTGCTGCGCGGGATCGGTGGCGAGGAGCTGTTCCTCGGCCGCTACCGGCGTGCCTCCCAGGAGGTCCGCGAGGCCGCGGTGCGCAGCGCCCGGATGTGGTCGCTGATCTCGGCGATCCAGGTGCTGCTGCCGGGCGTGCTGCTGATCTCGCTGGTCGTGTACGGGGCGGTGCTGGCCCGGGACGGCCGGATCGAGGTCGGCCAGCTGGTCACGGTGTACAGCGCGGCGACCCTGATGCTGTTCCCGCTCCGCCACTTCGAGGAGATCGCGATGGCGTACTCCTTCTCCCGGCCGTCCGCCCGGCGTGCGGTCCGGGTGCTGTCGTTGCGGCGCACGACCGAGCCGTCGGGTGCCGGTGCCGCACCGGCCGTGGATTCCGCGCCGACCGGCGATCTGTACGACCCGGTCACCGGCGTGCTGGCCCCGGCCGGTCTGTTCACCGCGGTGGTCTGCGGGGATCCGGACGAGGCGGGCCGGCTGGCCGAGCGGCTCGGCGGACACGCCCAGGCGGACACCGACCCGGACGAGGACGGTCCCGCCGCGGCGGCGGAGGGCGCGGACGCCGCCGTACGGGACGCGGAGACCGGGGCACGGACGGCCCCGTCCGTCCTGCTCGGCGGTGTGCCGCTGGACGACCTCCCGCTGGATGCCGCCAGGACCGCGGTGCTGGTCCAGGACAAGGACCCGGTGCTGCTCTCGGGGACGCTGCGCGAGCTGCTGGACGTTCCGTCGTCCGGCCGGGTCACCGCCGAGGACGCGCTGACGGCGGCGCAGTGCGCCGATGTGCTGGACTCCTTGGCGCAGGCGTCCGCCGCCACGGACGGCGACCCGATGACGACCCGGATCACCGAGCGCGGCCGGTCTCTCTCGGGCGGCCAGCGCCAGCGGCTGGCGCTGGCGCGCTCCCTGGTGGCCGACCCGGAGGCGCTGGTGCTCGACGAGCCGACCTCCGCGGTCGACTCGCACACCGAGGCCCGGGTCGCCGCCGGCATCAAGACGCTGCGCCAGGGCCGAACCACCGTGGCGTTCGCCTCCTCGCCGCTGCTGCTCGACCTCGCGGACCGGGTGGTGCTGGTGCACGGGGGCACCGTCGTCGCGGTCGGCGGGCACCGTGAGCTCCTGCGCACGGACCCCCGCTACCGGGCGGTCGTGACACGCGAGACGGACGACGAGATCGAGGCCCTGACCTCCCGGGGCGCGACCGCAACGATCGAGGAAATCGAGGAACGGGCATGATCGGCGTCGCAGTACCGGCGTACGACCCGGCCGCGCCGGAGTCGGCGACGACCCTGCCGGTCGGTACCCCCACCACCGTGCGGAGCTATGTACGGGAGCTGTTGCGGCGCCATCGCGGGCGGTTCACCGTGCTCGTCGCGTTCAACGCCGTCGCGGTGATCGCGTCGATCGTCGGCCCGTATCTGCTGGGCGGGCTGGTCGAGGACCTCTCCGAGGGGGTGCGCGACCTTCATCTGGGGCGCGTCGCCGTGGTGTTCGCGTGCGCGTTGATCGTGCAGACGGTGTTCACCCGGCTGATGCGGCTGCGCAGCGCGATGCTCGGTGAGGAGATGCTGGCCGATCTGCGCGAGGACTTCCTCGTACGGTCGGTGGGGCTGCCGCCGGGGGTGCTGGAGCGGGCCGGTACCGGCGATCTGCTCTCCAGGATCACCACGGACATCGACCGGCTGGCCAACGCGATGCGCGAGGCCGTGCCGCAACTGGCGATCGGTGTGGTGTGGGCGGGGCTGCTTCTGGGCGCCCTCACCGTGACGGCCCCGCCGCTGGCGCTCTCGGTGCTGCTCGCGCTGCCCGTGCTGATCCTCGGCTGTCGCTGGTACTTCAGGCGGGCGCCGTCCGCGTACCGTTCGGAGGCCGCGGGATACGCGGCGGTCGCCGCGATGCTCGCGGAGACCGTGGATGCCGGACGGACCGTGGAGGCGCACCGGCTGGGTGCGCGCCGGGTCGCGCTGTCGGACACCCGTATCCGGCAGTGGACCGCGTGGGAGCGGTACACACTCTTCCTCCGTTCCGTTCTCTTTCCGGTCATCAATGTCACCTATGTGACGATTCTGGGCGCGGTGCTGATGCTCGGCGGCTGGTTCGTCATCGAGGGCTGGCTGAGCGTGGGGCAGCTGACGACGGGCGCGCTGCTGGCGCAGATGATGGTCGATCCGATCGGTCTGATCCTGCGCTGGTACGACGAGTTGCAGGTCGCTCAGGTGTCGCTGGCCCGGCTGGTCGGGGTGCGGGACATCGAGCCGGACGCGGGTGACGCGGAGGTCGTCCCGGACGGCCGTGATGTCCGTGCCGACGAGGTGCGCTTCGGGTACCGCGCCGGGCTCGACGTGCTGCACCGGGTGTCGCTGGACGTCGCGCCGGGTACGCGCATGGCCCTGGTCGGCCCGTCGGGCGCGGGCAAGTCCACGCTGGGTCGGCTGCTGGCCGGCATCTACGCCCCGCGTGCGGGCGAGGTGACGCTCGGTGGCGCCGAGTTGTCGCGGATGAAGGCGGAGGACGTACGTACGCATGTGGCGCTGGTCAACCAGGAGCACCATGTGTTCGTCGGTTCGCTGCGCGACAATCTGCTGCTGGCCCGGACGGGCGCCGAGGACGCCGAGCTGTGGGCGTCGCTGGCGGCGGTCGACGCGGACGGCTGGGCGAAGGCCCTGGAGGCGGGGCTGGACACCGAGGTCGGCTCCGGCGGCCTGGCGCTGACCCCGGCGCAGGCCCAGCAGATCGCACTGGCCCGGCTGGTCCTGGCCGATCCGCACACACTGGTGCTGGACGAGGCGACGTCCCTGCTGGACCCGCGGGCCGCCCGCCATCTGGAGCGTTCACTGGCCCGGGTGCTGGACGGCCGCACGGTCGTGGCGATCGCCCACCGGCTGCACACCGCGCACGACGCGGATGTGATCGCGGTGGTGGAGCGCGGCCGGATCAGCGAGCTGGGCAGCCATGACGAGCTGGTGGCTGCGGACGGCGCGTATGCGGCGCTCTGGCGGTCCTGGCACGGGTGAGAGGGCGGTGGGGCTGCGGGCTGCGAGGCTGCGGAGCCATGAGACTGCGGGGCTGCGGGACAGCGGGACGATCTCAGCCGACGTCCGCGTTCCGGCGCAGCCCCAGGCAGCTCCACCGCACACCCGGCCGGCCGTGCAGGTCTTCACGCTCGGCGAGGCGCACCGGGTCCAGGCCGTGGCGACGGGCGAGTGCGACGGTCTCGTCCGCCGAGACGTCGAACATCCGCCGTCCCGCCGGGACCGGACCGTGTCTCAGGGAGAGGAACACCTGGCCGCCGGCCGCGAGAAGGCCGGCGATGCTCTTCATCCCGGACTCCCGCTGCCGGCTGTCCAGATGCATCCAGACAGCCGTCAGGAGAATCAGGTCGAACCGCGCGCCCCGGTCGCGGAGCACCCGTAGCTCCGGCAGCGAGTCGTCGATCCACTCGATGGCCCGGTCCGCGTGGATCCGACGGCCGAGCGAGCGCAGCTCCTCGGTCGGCTCGACGGCGAGGACCCGGTGCCCCAGGCCGGCCAGCGCCGCGGCGTCGCGTCCGCTGCCCGCACCGATGTCCAGGACGGCACCGGGCCGGGAGGGGAACAGGTCGAGCACTTCGCGGTGGACCTCCGCGAAGGACACGCTCTCGTACTGCTCCGCGAGCACAGCGGCCGCTTCGGCATAGCCCGCGGTGCCGTCCGGGCTCTTTGGCCTCCTGCCGGTCAAATGAAGTTCAGAGCGGCCGCGCCGCCCACTCCCCCGAGCACCATGAACACCGGCATCAGCACCTTCAGCTCCACCCAGCTCCCGGCCCGGAACCGCATGGCCTTCGGCGGGCCGATCGGGTACCAGCGCTTGCGGCCGATCGGGATGGGCCACAGGATCGGGCAGCCCGAGACGGTGAGCGCGTCACCGATGTCGTGGACGAGGGCGCCGAGCACGATGGGCAGGCCGAGCCACAGGTACTCCTGGCCGGGCGCGGTGAACAGCCAGTCCGAGCCGTTGCCCGGCTGGTCGAGGACACCGGCCAGTATCCAGGCGCTGGTCGCGCCGAGCAGCCAGACCAGGACGTCGCTGGACATCCTGGCGGCCCGCCACAGCAGCCCTTCGACCGCGAGCACCAGGTGGACGAAGAGGATCGCCAGCACCGCCCAGCGGCCGCCGGTGACCGCCGCTGCGGAGGCCCCGGCGCCGATCAGGACCGCCCACACCCAGGTGTGGGTCAGCGTCCGGTGCCCGCCGTTGCGGCCGGAGTCGCCGCGCATCTTGGTCGCCTTGTAGACGGCGTGCGAGAGCTTGTCGACGATCTCGCAGAGCCCCCGGGACACCGGCCCGAAGGCGCGTGAGATGGTCGCGGACTTGTGGTCGAGGTCCGGGGCGAGCGCGGCCCCGGCGGTGATCAGTGCCCCGACGACGAGGACGGGCCACGGCATCGCATGGCCGGCGGCCGCCGCCGCCGCGCCCGCCCCCAGCCAGGCCGCCGCCCCTGACAGAGAGTGTGCCGGTCCCATCATGGTTCTTCCCGCCCCCAGAGTCGTATCGCTGCCATTGCCGTTACGGCACGGCCGAGTTGAGTGGGAAGCGTATCGCCCATGATCTTCATACCGTCGTCCGGTTCCCTCATCCGGGCGGAAGGCAGGCAAGATGGGGGCGTGACCCTTATCGATCAGCTGCCCCCGACCGACGACCCCGACGCCCTCTTCGAGGCTTTCTCGTCATGGACCGAGACACGGGGCATCACCCTCTATCCGGCCCAGGAGGAGGCGCTGATCGAGGTGGTCTCCGGCGCGAACGTGATCCTTTCCACCCCGACCGGTTCCGGAAAGAGCCTGGTCGCGGCGGGTGCGCACTTCACCGCGCTGGCACAGGACAAGGTCACCTTCTACACCGCGCCGATCAAGGCGCTGGTGTCGGAGAAGTTCTTCGACCTGTGCAAGCTGTTCGGTACGGAGAACGTCGGCATGCTCACCGGCGACGCCTCGGTCAACGCCGACGCCCCGGTGATCTGCTGCACGGCCGAGGTGCTGGCCTCCATCGCGCTGCGGGACGGCAAGTACGCCGACATCGGCCAGGTCGTGATGGACGAGTTCCACTTCTACGCCGAGCCGGACCGCGGCTGGGCCTGGCAGATCCCGCTGCTGGAGCTGCCGCAGGCCCAGTTCGTCCTGATGTCGGCGACGCTCGGCGACGTCCGGATGTTCGAGGAGGACCTGACCCGCCGCACCGGCCGCCCCACCTCCGTGGTGCGCTCGGCGACCCGGCCGGTCCCGCTCAGCTACGAGTACCGGCTGACCCCGATCACCGAGACCCTCACCGAGCTCCTGGACACCAGGCAGTCGCCCGTCTACATCGTGCACTTCACCCAGGCCGCGGCCGTCGAGCGGGCGCAGTCGCTGATGAGCATCAACATGTGCACCAAGGAGGAGAAGGAGAAGATCGCCGATCTGATCGGCAACTTCCGCTTCACCACCAAGTTCGGCCAGAACCTCTCCCGGTATGTGCGGCACGGCATCGGGGTGCACCACGCGGGCATGCTGCCGAAGTACCGGCGTCTGGTGGAGAAGCTCGCCCAGGCCGGTCTGCTGAAGGTGATCTGCGGTACGGACACGCTCGGCGTCGGCGTCAACGTCCCCATCCGCACGGTGCTGTTCACCGCGCTCACCAAGTACGACGGCACCCGGGTGCGTACGCTGCGCGCCCGGGAGTTCCACCAGATCGCCGGCCGCGCGGGCCGGGCCGGCTTCGACACGGCGGGCTTCGTCGTGGCACAGGCGCCCGAGCACGTCATCGAGAACGAGAAGGCCGTCAAGAAGGCCGGCGACGACCCGAAGAAGAAGCGCAAGGTGGTCCGCAAGAAGGCCCCCGAGGGCTTCGTCGCCTGGTCGGAGACCACGTTCGACAAGCTGATCCAGTCCGACCCGGAGCCGCTGACCTCCCGCTTCCGGGTCACGCACACCATGCTGCTGTCCGTGATCGCACGTCCCGGCAACGCCTTCGAGGCGATGCGGCACCTGCTGGAGGACAACCACGAGCCGCGCCGGGCGCAGCTGCGCCACATCCGCCGGGCCATCGCGATCTACCGCTCGCTGCTGGACGGCGGTGTGGTGGAGCAGCTCGACGAGCCGGACGCGGAGGGCCGGATCGTCCGGCTCACCGTCGATCTCCAGCAGGACTTCGCGCTCAACCAGCCGCTGTCGACCTTCGCGCTGGCCGCGTTCGACCTGCTGGACCCGGACTCCCCCTCGTACGCCCTGGACATGGTCTCCGTCGTCGAGTCGACGCTCGACGACCCCCGTCAGATCCTGGCCGCGCAGCAGAACAAGGCGCGCGGCGAAGCCGTCGGGCAGATGAAGGCGGACGGTGTCGAGTACGAGGAGCGGATGGAGCTGCTCCAGGAGGTCACGTACCCGAAGCCGCTGAGCGAGCTGTTGTGGCACGCCTACGACGTGTACCGCAGGAGCCACCCGTGGGTGGGCGACCACCCGGTCTCGCCGAAGTCCGTGATCCGTGACATGTACGAACGTGCCATGACGTTCACGGAGTTCACCTCCAACTACGAGCTGGCCCGTACCGAGGGCATCGTGCTGCGGTATCTGGCCGGTGCGTACAAGGCGCTGGAGCACACCATCCCGGACGACCTCAAGTCCGAGGACCTGGAGGATCTGATCGCCTGGCTGGGCGAGATGGTCCGTCAGGTGGACTCCAGCCTGCTCGACGAGTGGGAGCAGCTCGCCAATCCGGAGGTGGAGACCGCCGAGGAGGCGCAGGAGCGGGCCGACGAGGTGAAGCCGGTGACGGCCAACGCCCGCGCCTTCCGGGTGCTGGTGCGCAACGCGATGTTCCGCCGGGTCGAGCTGGCCGCGCTGGACAAGGTGGGCGAGCTCGGCGCCCTCGACGGAGAGGCGGGCTGGGACGAGGACGCGTGGGGCGATGCGATGGACGCCTACTGGGACGAGTACGACGACCTGGGCACCGGTCCGGACGCCCGCGGTCCGAAGCTGCTGAAGATCGACGAGGACGCGGCGCACGGGCTGTGGCGGGTCCGGCAGACCTTCGCCGATCCGAACGGCGACCACGACTGGGGCATCAGCGCGGAGATCGATCTGGCCGCCTCCGACGAGGAGGGCCGGGCCGTCGTCCGAGTGACCTCCGTCGGTCAGCTGTGAGGACGTACGCCACAGGGGCGGCGCCGCTGCGAGAGTGGAGACGAACGGCATGACGAATCCCGCCGAGCGCCTGGTCGATCTGCTCGACCTGGAGCGGATCGAGGTCAACATATTCCGTGGCCGCAGCCCCCAGGAGTCCCTGCAACGGGTCTTCGGCGGGCAGGTCGCCGGGCAGGCCCTGGTGGCGGCCGGCCGGACCACCGACGGGGACCGGCCGGTCCATTCGCTGCACGCGTACTTCCTCCGCCCGGGGCGGCCGGGGGTCCCGATCGTCTACGAGGTGGAGCGCGTCCGGGACGGCCGGTCGTTCACCACCCGCCGGGTCACCGCCGTCCAGCAGGGCCGGACGATCTTCAATCTGACGGCGTCCTTCCACCGGCCGGAGGAGGCGGGCTTCGAGCACCAGCTGCCGCCCGCCCGCGAGGTCCCGGACCCCGAGGAACTGCCGACCGTCGCCGAGGAGGTCCGTCAGCACCTGGGCTCGCTGCCGGACGCGCTTGAGCGAATGGCCCGGCGGCAGCCGTTCGACATCCGGTACGTCGACCGGCTGCGCTGGACGAAGGAGGAGGTCAGGGACGCCGATCCGCGCAGCGCGGTGTGGATGCGCGCGGTCGGCCCGCTGGGCGACGACCCGCTGGTGCACACCTGCGCACTGACGTACGCCAGCGACATGACGCTCCTGGACGCGGTCCGTATCCCGGTGGAGCCGCTGTGGGGGCCGCGTGGCTTCGACATGGCCTCGCTGGACCATGCCATGTGGTTCCACCGTCCGTTCCGTGCGGACGAGTGGTTCCTCTACGACCAGGAGTCGCCGGTAGCGACGGGCGGCCGGGGGCTGGCCCGTGGCCGGATCTACGACCGGGGCGGCAATCTGCTGGTGTCCGTGGTGCAGGAGGGGCTGTTCCGCCGTCTCGGCGCGTAGCCGTGTCCGGCTCAGACGCCGGGCAGCGGGTCCTGCTCGACCTCGTGGCGGCGGGTGCGGATGTCCGGCGGCGCCGGGTGGAGCTTGGCGTCGCAGGCGGGACCGAGGCCGGTGCGGCGTGAGGCCGTACCGGTGAGCGGGCGGCCGCACATGCGGCAGCGCACCACCCGTCGCCGGGCGGTCCGGCCGCTCTGCTCGTCCTCGGGCGGGGGCTCGGCTCCGGCAACGGCTCCGGCGCCGGGAAGCGGTTCGGGGAAGGGTTCGGCGGACTCCACGGATCGATCTTCTCAGGGTGCCCGTCTACTGTGCGACATCCGAGCACATGACGGAGGAGTTCCCTGGTGACCAGCGTGCTGACGACGAAACCGGTGTCCCGGCCGACGAGGAACGGCAGGACGGAGAACCGGGCCACGCCCCCGGGGGTGCTGCCGCCCGTCGGCCATGTCGTCGAGTTCACCGACGCGCCGGGCGGCGAGTCGCGGGTGGTCGCCCATGTGGAGCGGGAACTGCCGGAGGGCGGAATACCCGCGTATCTGGCGGCCCGCAAGTCGGGGGTGCGTTCCTTTGTGCTGTGGGCCGACGCCGAGCGCCGGGCGCGGCTGGCCACCCTGGTCACCGTGTCCGCGGCCGACGGCGTAGCCACGTACCGGGTGCTGGGCGCGCAGGGCGAGCCGATCGGCACCCTGGTCCGCGAGAAGGCCCTGTACGGCAAGGGGCTGCGGACCCGCTGGACGGTCGCCCAGACGGGCTGCCCGGAGGCGGTCGGGTTCAAGGGCCGGATCTTCTGGTGGTACGTGTGGTGGCTGCTGCTGCCCGTCCAGGTGGCCATCGGCGTGGGCAGCCTGCTGTCCGGCGGCGGCGATGCGGCGCGCGGGCCGAGGCGGATCATCTGGCGGGCCGGCCGGGAAGTGCCGCTGGAGTTCTTCTCGGACGACGACGAGATCCATGTCCACGCGCCGTGGGTCGACTGGCGGCTCGCGGCGGCCCTGAGCGCGCTGATCCGTACCTTCGACAGCTGGATGGGGACGCCCTGGGACGACGCGCGGCAGTGAGCTGGGTCCGCGCGGTCCGGGTCGCACGGACCGGAGCGGTCAGGAGTTGAGGATCCTCGCCTTCTGGGCCTCGAACTCGCTCTCGCTCAGCACACCCTGGCTCTTGAGATCACCGAGGTCCTTGAGCTGGGCGATCTTGTTGCTCATCTCGTCCTCCGGTGCCACGGACGTGGGCGGGGGCGCCGCGGCGGCGGGCCGGGCCTGCGCCTGTTCGGCGTCCTGCTGTGCCCAGCGGCCCGCCTGGCGCCGGGAGACCCGGTTGGAGACCGAGGTGGCGGTTCCGGCGATCACCGCTGTACGGGCGACGCCGCGAAGAAGGCCTGGCATGGTGCATCTCCTCTGACTGGCTGGTGCGGGGGCCGCCGGCCGGCCGGTGCGGGGCCGGTGGCCGGCTGGTGCGGGGCCGCCGGCCGGGCCGGGAGGACCGGTCGGCGCCGCGGCTGATCGGGTCAGACCCCGGTGCCGGCCTCGGCCGCGTCGAGCGAGGCCAGGACCTCCTGGACCGGGATCCGCCCGTTGGCGACGAGCCGTCCCCCGGAGCGGCGCAGGGCGGCCGCGAACGGTCCGGCCCACACGTTCTCGTAGATGATGATCCCGGCCGCGCTGCCGGGTTCCAGGACCCCGCTCACCTCGTCGATGTCGTCCCGGCCCAGCAGGCCGGAGGACACCCCCTCGAACACGGCGAGCTCGTCGTGGCCGTCGCCGGTCAGCTCGGAGAGTTCCATCCCCGTGACCGTTCCGTCCTGGTTCTTCCTGACGAAGACCAGGTCCAGGATCCGGATGATTCCCCGGTCGACCAGGTCGACCAGCAGGGGCAGCCCCTCGCCCGTCATCCGGCTGCCCGGGAATTCGACCACCAGATAGTCGATCGGCCCCGTCTCGTCGGTCTCGCTGCTCACAGCGGCTCCTCAGGATCTCGGCTGCCCCGGTAGTACGGCCGGGGCCGGTGTCTCCGTCATTGGAGCAGTGGGCGGGCCGGTGCGCATCTCGGTCGTGGACGCGGGCGGGCACGGTCCCGGTTGCTCCGTCCGGTGGACAGCGGGTGACTCCGACGGCCCAGTGGTGCGAGCCCTGCCCCCTGCC